>JAUWBH010000112.1 GCA_030605085.1 Promethearchaeota archaeon
CCCCTCTACTAACTTTATACACCTTATAGGAGAGGATTTACTAAGAAATTGGGATGCGAATTTAAAACATAAGTGGATACCCAAAGCAACTTTATCGCGCGAACCCATCAGCCAATTAATGTTAAACGAAAAAATCGAGGAGTATAATAAGAAACTTATAGAACAAGATACAATGAAAGATACTAAACACGACGATTTTAATGAAGAGAAAGAATCGATTACGAATTCAGGGAAAGGCAATGAATTTACAGAAAACAATTCAAGTTCTTTTAATGAATCAAGAGAGATAATGGAAAAAAACTCAGTTTCAGGGACAGAATCTAATAGCCGAAGGTCTGAAGGTGAAGAAGAAATTGACCATTACAATAGGTGGTTAACAGATAAAATTCAAAATTATATGACTCAGAAGAACCTCGATAGTAGAATCAAGGATCTATTTAAACCTTATAAGAACTTTTATAAAATGAGTTCTGGACTTTTTGGATTAAGTGAGCAATACCTTATTAAACAGAGGATGATAAAGAACGCTAAAAAAATAATCGCAAAAAGCGTATTGGATGATATGAGGGTAAACCTCGAGCAAATAGTCCAAGAATGGATAAATAAAGATCATAAATTAACAAAGCTACTCTTAAAAGCTCAATTTGACATTATTGAGTATATTGACGATTACGAGATAAGATTCAACCCAAAGCCTACACCATATTCCCACATATATAATCACCATCCAAATTTCAATGTACATTACTTCTCCGAAATATTTAAGAAAGAACAAGCTAGATTGTTGGGATTTATGCTCTCTGATGGTTGTATTTCTATAGAACATACAAAATATGGAGATTATTATAGAATGGGTCTTTCTCTACAAAGAGGAGATGAGCAAGTTCTTCATGATCTGTGTCGTGAACTTGGTCTTAATCCTGAATATATTGATCCATTTGTGGCATGTTGTAGTTTTACAAATAAGGACTCTCTAATGAGTAGGATAAGATGGGTAAGCAACGATATGGCTAAGGATTTAGAAAGATTGGGAATGGAATACGAGTTTGACGATAAAAAGGGGCATAGGGTAAAGGTTCCAAAGCTTGTTGATTTGGGAAGTGAAGAATTGATGTTGTCGCTTCTATTCGGGATTTATGAAGGAGATGGCACCCTTGGTTTCCCTCAACACGATGGCGATAAAAAGACTATAGCGCCTTATATTTTTTCGTCTGATAGAGAATTTTTATTTCAGATAAAAAAATATTTCGGTCTTAAATATAAAATCTCTTCAACTAATAGAGAAACATACGACTACGAAAGAGATATGATCGTTAAGAGTAGATTACATACACTCTATATTGGTGCGGAACTTTTCAAAAAAATGTTAAAGACTTACAAAGGGGGTCTTGAAAGAAAAAGAGAATCCCTTGAATTTCTTGAGAAATATGGTGTCTCTGATGTAAGGCGTTGGTTAATGAAGGTATTACCAAAAGTGACATTACAACAAATGTTAGAATTCTTGTCTCCTAATTTTATCAGTAAGATATTAGGCGTACATAACCAGACAATATCTAGACTTGCTAAAGAGTACGGTATTGAAATAAAAAAAGCAAGTCATTATGTAAGCATTCAGCTATTAATCCATCATCGCGGAAAATCTTCTCAGTACTACAATGATTTTCAATACTGGTTAAATTTTTTGGGAAAATTGGGAAAATTTGAAAATCAATAAAGTTGCTATAATTTAATTTATAATTTGCTATTTTGATAGTAAAGATGAATTATATTATCGTTAAAGGTCGAAAACTTTTTTTGATGTTTCTAAAATTAGAATTTTATATTCAAAAATTATCTAGTCTAGAAGAACTAAGTGATAATTATATATTTGATTTGGGAAGTATAGATTCTCTACCCAATCTAAAAATGCTAATCTTGTCAAATAATCCAATTTCAAAGCAAAAAGCAGAAGAATTTTGTGTCAAACGTAATATCAAACTATTTATGTGATATTCCATTATCTACTCATAACTAAAAGTTATCGGAATGGAACATCTATATGCTACCATTCGCAGCTACAGCAAAATATAATACAGTAAATCGAGATGCAAAGTATTCAAGAAGAAAAAAAAATGTTAATAACATAGATTAAATTCAAAGATTAAATTACATATCTGTAAAAAATGAATAAAAATTTAAAAGAATAAACATGTGGTTTTAATGTCTGGAAAAAAGATTCAAGAGAGAACGGTTTCTATACCAGAAGTAAAGAAAATTATGGATGATGTGAAGAAAGAAATCGATCAAATCGATTCAGAAGAAGGACTTACCCACTTTCAAGAGATCACATACAATTATGTCAATAAATTTTCAAAAATGTCTGAGAAAGAAGCTAACAAAATAGGGAAATTTCTAATGGATAAATACGATATTGAAGAATTGTTCGCAATTAACATCGTAAACATCGATCCGCAAACAGTTCCAGAACTGCGACTCATTTTGGAAAAAAGTTTCACTGGAAAATCATTGGGCGATGAGATATTACAAGAGATTCTCTATCAAATACAAGATCTAAAAACTTCATGAAATCAATCTAATCAGTTTTATAATTTGTTTAGTACATTAATACATCGAATAATTTATAAGGTTAAATTGTTTTTATTATAATTGAGCAATCCTTAACTATACAGTAGTATTTAATGAATTTTTCTAAAAAATAATTATGGATTATGGAAAAGTAAAAAATGAAATAATTGGTGTTTATGGAAAGAAGAGATCGATACAGAAGGCCTCAGTATCGCAGAGGAGGTGACTATCGAAACAGAGGTCCCAGAAAGAAAAAACAATTTATAAAAAAATCTCGAGATGTGATAATATTAGATGTATTATCGCGTGGTCATCCCGAGGATGACAAACCCAGTTGGACTAAAACACCACTAGCTCAAGTGCTTACTTTTCCTGACTTTGTTCTTTATGAAGTAAAAATAAATAAAAATCTGAATCTTATACCTGAAGAAAAAAAGACTTATGAGGAATTTCTAAAAGAAAATAAAATACGGGATGTATTAAAAAAAATAAATTACGACGATTTAACTAACACATCTAAAGCTTTGCTTCAACCAATTCTCGAAAAAGAAATTTTAAATTACGAGGAGGAATTTATTAATTTCTTTAATAATTCAACTTCCATTACTCCTAGAATGCACTCTTTAAAATTATTGCCGGGTATTGGAAAAAAACATATGTGGGAAATTCTTGAAGCTAGAGAGAGACAAAATTTTACGACATTTCAAGATATATCAGATAGGACTAGTATATCAAATCCTGCTAAATTAATTGCTTTAAGAATAATGAAAGAATTAGGTAGAGATGTAAAATACTATTTATTTAGCAAAACTCATAAATACGAGTAGAACTATAAGTTTTATGTTTTCAATTCCCTCAAGGTTCAACTATGGTTAAATTAACATAAATAAAAAAGAGATACAATTTCTTTTAAAGCAATTAAAAATTATTCCTAAGAAGAATTTAGGGCAGAATTTTTTAATTGATAAAAATGTTGTAAAAAAAATAATTTTAGAATCAGAGCTTTCAGAAGAAGATGTAATCTTAGAGGTGGGCCCTGGTTTAGGTGCTTTAACCGAAGTTTTGGTTGAACAAATTAAGAAAATATATGCTATTGAAATTGAATCGAAATTCTGTTCATATCTCTCTAAAAAGTTTTTTGAGCGTGATAATCTTGAAATTATGAACGCAGACATTTTAAGGGTTGAAATTCCCCATTGCAATAAAGTTATTTCAAGTATTCCATATTCAATAACGGGACCATTATTAGAAAAACTATTTTTTAAAGCAAATCCTCCACAAGGAATATTAATAATCGAAAAGAATATTGCTGAACGAATTTTTTTTAAGAACCGATATAAAAAATTCTCTAGAATCACTATTACTTTAAATTCTTTTATGAAACCAGTTAAAAAATTTAACATTTCAAGAAACAGCTTTTATCCTACCCCTAACATCGATTTATCTCTTATCAAAATGATATCTAAGACGGATATTAATTTTTTTTTATTTGACAATGTTAGAAAAAGTTTTTTTTTGAAATTTGTTGCGGGGATTATGCCATATAAAAATAAAAATATGCTAAATGCCCTAAATCTATACTTTAAAAGTAATAATAATATAAATCTTAAGAAAGAAGAAATATTGGATATTCTAAAAATCCATAATTACTTTAGTAATAAGATTAATAACAAGGTTTTCAAGTTTAAAATTAAAGATTTTGTGGAATTATCCAAAATTTTTTTTTCCTATAAAAACCATAGAATAAAAGGCGAATAATATTAATTCCATCCCTGATCCTATAATTAATTTCGATTTTAAGAATGTATATTCCCCTTCGGACGATACTTATTTATTAATTGACTATTTTAAAAAAAATATAAACCACAATTATTTTGATAAAACGCATATTGAAGATGTTAAAAGGATTTTAGATGTGGGCACAGGTAGTGGCATTATCGCAATATTTTTTCAATTAGTTAAAATTCAATTTCAAAAATTTAATCCAAAAATTTATGCATCTGATATTTTGAAAGAGGCAATAAAATGCGCTAAAATAAACGAAAAATTAAATAATATTGAAAATCAAATTGAATTCATTCAATCTGATCTCTTTAAGTCTTTTCCAGATGATCTTAAGCACTCTTTTGATATTATTGTTTTTAATCCCCCTTATTTGCCCTCCTCAAACTTAATTGAAACGAATAAAATTAAAACAAACATAGATTATAGCTGGAACGGTGGTCTAAAAGGTCACGACATTATCCTTGAATTTCTTGATGGTGCTAAAAGTTTTCTTAATATGAAGCGGAGAAGTTACATTTATTTTATAAGTTCAAGTAGAACAAACTTATTCAAATTAAATAAATCAATAATTGAAAAGCGTTTTCATAATGCAGTCTTGACAAAAAAACATATCTTTTTTGAAGATATAATTTTAAATAGAGTGGAATTAAGGACAATATAAATTCCGCCTCCTTTTAAATTAATTCCTTAAATCCAAGAGATGTGTCCGATTGGCTGAATATTAAGCTCAAACGCTAGTTCTTCGTAACATAATACAAGAAGCCACGGGAATTCTTTTTCAATTAACTTTCCTAACTTCTTTCTGACTTTTAAACTTGTTAAAATAACTGGAGTGGAATATTTTATGGAAATTCCTACCTCTTTAAAAATTGATTTTATTAGTCTGTCATGCTCGTTGGAAGTTAAGTCGAAACCACAATCTATTCTTGTTTCTATTTGATGATCTAAAAGATAAACTACCAATACATCTTGATTCCCTTTGTGTTTGTCCGATATATATTTTTTAAGCGACACTCTTAATAATTCTATGGTGTCAAGAATGCTTATATTTGAATTTTTTCTTTCAAGCTCATTTGAAAAGTAATTTCAAATATGTATATTTTCCTTATTTTTCTATATCTTAGAAATTTTCAAATTTTTTAAAAATTAGTTAAAATGGCCTTCTCTTTCTTCTTTTTTCCATTAATCTAATTCCGTTCTTACTCAGCCTTCGCATTAAATTATTAAATAATAAATTTATTTCGTGTGGTTTGAAAACAGCTCTTTTATGGGCCTCAATCTATGGTATTGGAAGGCCATAATGTTCATTTAAACTTGATATTGGCAATAATATTGAAGATATTAAATCTGCTTTATTTGAAGCTTCCTTAGTACTGGAACATTCATTTGTAAAAAATTCTATTCTGCAAGGAGTGTCATATTTAGTGGTTTTAAGGTAAAAAGCGTAAAATGTGAGTGGAAAATAGTAAGATATTTCCTTTTTAATTCCGGTATCTCTAATTTTATCAATTTCGCGTTTACAATTAAAAATGCAACTTCTTTCGGACTTGTTCAATAATCTGTTGAACAAATCTAAATCTGAAAAATAATCTATAATCTGTCGATAATTTATTTTAATAAAATCACTTAAATTAGTATTACTTGGTTTTAATAATTGTATCGAATCTCTTAATAAGTGAGATAAATCTGAAGTACGTGTATCTTTAATAGATCCGATTAGTACTATTCCTTTTTCTTTACAATTAGAATATAACTTATGATATTCTTTCAATAAGTTATCGTACTTTTTAGAAATTTCTGGATCTTGAGAAAAAATTAAATTTATAGGCATGATTACAATTGAGCCATCCATAATAATAAAATCAATATCCGTTGACTTTTCAATTAATTTATTAAGTAAATTTATTTCCATGAAAGTCATGTCCATAGAGATCTTATTTTCTACAATATTTTCGTCTCGATTAATGTAATTACCCTGAACTGTATAATTATTAAATCCACTTGAATCTGGAAAATATTCGATATTTGCAGCATTATCTTTATAAAAACGGTATTTTACAGCAATCACTTTTAAAAACGAGAAATCAACATTCATGAACTTTTTTACGACCGAATTCCCATCAACACTTACTATATTTAGTCCACCAATATTAGAGGTAATAACAGCTTTCTTTAAATATTCCTCTTTTATATTGAATTTTGGATATTTTACAAACTCAGATAAGTTTAAACCTTTAAGATTTTTGAGGATAAGACTCGAGAAGGTATCTTTAATTTGCTCAAGTTCAATATATTCCTTAACAATAAGTTTTAAATTTTTCAGTAAAAGTTGCTCTTTTGTAAAACCTATACTATCTAAGATAATTTCCTTTCGTGAAAAATTATTAACTTCTTTATCATGTATTTTTAAAGAATTACTTTCAATCATCGTTAAGAAATTCATAAAATATGCGATAAATAAAAACAACGACCTACTTAATTTTTTGATTTATAGAGAATATCAAAATTCATAAGTTTAAAGACTAAGTTAAATAAGATTAAATACTTATAGTTATGTAATTTTATTATACATACGTTTTTAGATAAAAACAGAATATATTAAAATATTTATCGTGGATTAAAAAGTTTTTAAAAATTAACTAATTTTTAATTTTGGTGAAAATCAACGCGGGAATACGATTATACATTCAAGATTATGATGTTAGGCGATGCCTCAGTTGGTAAAACCTCACTTACGCTTAGATATATTAGTGGTTTTTTTCTAGAAGATCTTAAACTTACGATCGGTGTAGATTTTTATTCTAAAACGATTCAATTTGAAGGTAAAAAAGTAAAGTTACAGATATGGGATTTTGGTGGGGAAATTCGTTTTCGATTTCTTCTTTCGCAATACTGTAAGGGGAGTAATGGCGCATTTTTCTTGTACGATATTACAAACTCAGTTACTTTAGAGCATTTACCTGATTGGACGCAAATAATTAGAGAGCAAGCCGGAGAAATCCCTATTGTGTTAGTCGGGTCTAAGCTTGATTTAGCCGGCGATTTCAGAGCCGTGGAGAGAAACGATGGGATAAATGTGACTAGAAAGTATAATCTCGCGTCCTTTATCGAATTATCATCAAAAACAGGAGAAAATGTTGAGGACGCTTTTAAAACTATTACAGAGATCCTTATGAAACATTCTCTTTCGAAATAATAAATCGGCTTTTTATTATTCGAAACCAATTAAATATTTTTTAATAGATTAAGACAATGACAGAGTTCACAAAATTATTTTTTCCTAGAGCAGCGGCTATTATTGGTGTTAGTGAAAAATCTTATGGTTGAGGATATTAAAAATAACTTTTTGCTCTATCTAATGCTCTAGCTAATAATTAAAATCTATAACTATATTATTAAAACTTCAAAAATCTTAATTTATTTTAAAATTTACTTTCATTATATATGTTAATTTATGAAAAACTTGTTGATGGAATATTTCTTGTGTATTCAGACTCTCAATTTTGGTTTAAATGTAATGGTATTTTAATTAAAAATAAGAATATGGGAGACATTCAAATTGATCCTAAAATCAAGATTTATTGCCCAATTCCGGAAAACGATTATTTAAAGGATTTTAATAAATTTATTAAGGCTAATGGCACGCTCGATTTTGGAATAGGGGATGAGTTTAAAAGGTTTGCATTCAAGGATCTGAATTTCAAAGAATTAAATTCTGTAATAGGCTTTAATCCTGGAGCGAAATTTGAATTTAAAAATATCACTCTGAAAACAATACATATACCGGGACATTCTCCAGCTCATACTGCATTCTTAATAGAGTATACAAGTGGAAAAAAAAAAAGGAAAATCTTATTCGTTGCTGATATTGGTTTAACAAAAATGGGGGCTTGGTATGGATTTAAATATAGTAATCTAAAAGATGTAAGGGAATCCATTGAAAAAATTGAAAAAATCTACCTAAATGACGATTATATTATTACAAGCGGACACGGACCTGTTATTTTCGAAAAACAACCCGAAATTTTTAACGATCTTCTAAAAAAAATAAATGAAACTGATAAAAAACTACTAGATATGTTTGACCCTAACAATCCTAAAGGATTAGAAGATTTAATTTTTAAAGGTTTGTTTTTTAGCGAAAATTACATAAAATCCCGGAAAGAAGACAGTATATTATATTTTTTTGAGAATAACATGATTATGAGTCACATTAATGAACTGGTAGAACAAGGAAAGATTATTGAAATTGGTAGTAAACAATGGATTTTAAATTAAAATTAAAATTTTGAATTTCTTATTCTTGAAAAAAACTCTTTTGAAGGAGCGGCGCTGAAAAAGAACATATTAATAACTTGCGTCCTAAATTCACTATCTTCCTCTGCTAATTTGAACATAGAATCAAGATTTTTGCCATCATTTTCGTAAAAAAACTCGACCATAGAACGCTTTAATTTAAAATTCCTAATAATTTTTTTAATGTTTGGATGTTGCTTGTAATTTTTCAATGTTCGATTTGAAATATCTTCTATATCTAAAGCTTGAATTGCTGTTTCGGCAGCCACTTGTCCAGATACTATACTTGGATGTATGCCTTCACCACTTATCGGAGATACAAATCCCGCTGCATCCCCTATCACCATGATATTATCCTTATATAAACATTTCTCTAATATTCCCTTAGCGGAAAGTGGAAATGCTCCTTTCCATATTTCTTTATAATCGGATCCAGGAAAATATTTTTTAATATGGGGATTATTTATGAATTCATCATATATTTGATTCAAATTGTAATTAAGATTATCCTCTTCAAATGTACCACAACCAATATTAACTCGTTTTTCATCGATAGGGAACACCCACCCATAACCCTTGTATGGTCTAAAATAGATATATATTTTTTTTTCGTCTAGATTGGATTTACCTTCAATAATCGCGCATTTTGCTAAAGCTATATTTTTAATTTTCCAATGTGTTTTCAAGCCAGATCTTATTGCTAGTTTTGAACTCATGCCATCCGCTATTACAATTATTTTTCCTAGATATTCTTTAATGCCAGAAGGAGATTTCGTTTTAACGCCAATTTTTTCCTGATTCTCTGTAACAAAATCAAAGGAGAGATTTTTATCAAATAACTCCGCCCCAGCATCAACTGCGACATCTCTCATCAAATTGTCTAATTCCAATCGATCCATAACAATAGAATCTTCACCTTGTCCTCCCCAATTGTATTCTAATTTGTGATAATCGGCGGAAAACATTAACGCACCGTTTTTTATTACAGGATTTAATTTTCTTATTTGAGGATAATATTTGCTCATGACTCTTGCGCTCACAGCACCTCCACAAATTTTCCGCCAGTTAGTATCCCTTTCAATTAAGGCAACTTTAAAACCATTTCTAGATAATATTTCTGCACATCTGGAACCTGATGGACCAGCTCCTGATATTACCACATCATACATGATTATATCACTTCTTTCTTATTTTTACTTCTTTTTATCATTCATTATTATTTAATTAATACCTTTTATTTTTGAGATAAAATCTTTAGGGGGCGTTTGACCGAAAATAAATGTGTCTATAACAATCTGCTTAAATTCGTCGCTTTCTTCGGCCATCTTAAAGGTCTCATTGAGATTTTCACCTTCGTTTTCGTAAAAGAAATTTACAAATTTGCGTTGGAATTTAAATGTTCTAATAATTTTTTTAATTTTTGGATGTTGTTTAAACTCTTTAAGAGAATTCATCGTAAAATCATCTCTTTTTAAGGCACTTATAGAAGTCTCTCCTGCTACTTGACCAGATACAATCGCAGCATGAATACCCTCTCCACTGATTGGTGCTACAAATCCCGCCGCATCGCCTATAAGAATTATGTTATCAGCATAAAGACTTTTTTCTAAAACTCCAGTGGCAGGCTCAGGAAACGACGCCGACCATATTACCTTATAATCTTTTTTTGATAACATTTTTCTATTACGCGATTCTTGAATGAATTCCTTAAATAGATCACTTAAATTATACTTTAGATTATTTTCGTAATAAGTAATTGTACCAATGTTGAACCTTTGTTTATCTATTGGAAATATCCAACTATACCCATATTTCTTAAAAAAGAAATACGTACCCTTTTCGTTTAAATTGTTTTGACCATCTAAAATCTCTGCTTTCCCTATACCTATATCTAAAGGGTTCCATTTTTCCCTTAATCCCGATTTGTTGGCTAATTTAGAGCTCATTCCATCCGCAACGATAATTATATTAGCTAAGTATTCCATTGTACCTGAAGAAGTTTTTGTTTTAATTTCAATTCTTTTTTGATCTTTATATATGAAATCATAAGATGTATTTTTATCAAAAAGCTCCGCCCCAGCGTCCACCGCTACATTTCTCGTTAAATTATCAAAATCCAACCTGTCTACCACTATTGGGCTATTTTCAGTTTCTTCAAAAGTGTGTTCGAGCTTATGTCCATCAGCAGAAAACATTGCAATTGAATTTTTTTTAACAAAATCTAATTTCCTTAATTGTGGGTAATAATTGTACGTACTTGGTCTTGGCAATCCCCCTCCACAAGTTTTTCGGAAATTTATATCTTTTTCAATTAGCGCGACTTTATAACCTGCTTTTGCAATAACTTCAGCACACTTAGAACCCGCTGGACCCGCTCCTGAGACGACTACGTCATATTTCATAATTAAACTCAAATTTTTCTAAATATATTACTTTTTAACCTAAATCCTTTTTAAAATTATTTATTCTGATAATATTGTTTTAATGAAAGTATTTTGAAATTAAATTCCAGAAAAAGATTTTTTTTCTATACTATATTTAGTGATAGATATTTATCTCTTTTTGCTGATATAAATAATTTAGCAAAATCTTTTAAATAATTTATATTTAAATATGCATCGAAGCTAAATAATTAAAAAATTATAAAACTATACTAAAAAATGATTCAAAATGGTTATTGAAACCAATATTACAAAAATGTTTGGCATAAAGCATCCAATTATTGGGGCGCCAATGGGTCCATTTTATATTACCAAATTAACGGTAGAGGTATCAGAAGCCGGGGGTTTAGGTGTATTAAGTCATACGAATGTGTTTGAAAAGAGCAGTTTAGAAGAATTGAAAGAAAATATGGAATATGTGGTTGAACACACAGATAAACCATTTGGGTATAATATCAGAACGGCTAGATTGCAGCCAGACGCGATTAAATTGGTGAGAAGAATTCCAAAGTTTATCATGGAGAATCCAAAAATAAAAGAACAATGTGTATATGCACTCTCTAGCGCTGGATCACCGAAAATGATGCAAAACAAAGCATTCCAAGCATTAAAAGAAAGTTCAAATATAAAACATTTCCATGTTGCACCCGCAGTATGGTTAGCTGATAAATGCGTTGCAGCTAAAATAGATGGAATGGTTATTACTGGAATTGAAGGTGGAGATCATCAATCTTATGAAAAAATAAGTACCACAGTCTTATTACAACAAATCAAACAAAAATATCCTGATATTCCAATAATTGCTTGTGGAGGTTTTGCTACGGGAGAAGGTTTAGCTTCCGCATTAGTTATGGGTGCTGGTGCAATAGGAATGGGAACCCGATTTATTGCGTCAAAAGAAAGCGAATTCCACGATAATTACAAAAAAATTGTCCCTCCAGCAAAAGCAGAAGATACGGTAGTAGTTACTGGTGTGTTTGGTCCAATTAGGCTCTGGAAAAATAAATATTCCTTAAGCCACGAACTGATAGAAAATAAAGAAGTAAAGATGGCAGAAGAAACATCGGCGACAGCGATCGTTGAGGAAGTAAGGCATATGCAATTGACCTACGAGGGAAACATTGAAGAAGGAAGCGTACTAATCGGACAAAGTATTGGAATAATAAACAGCATAGAGAGTGTCAAGGACATCATTGATTCTATAGTTAAGGGTGCCGAAAAATGTCTAAAAAATGGATATAATCTGATAAAATAGAATGAATTGAATAAAAGCATTCAATATAAATTCTCTTATCTTATTTTTTCTCTGTATTAAATTTTTAAAAAAAGGACGATTTGAAAAACGACTTTACCATAATTTTTTAGCTATTGGATGAGCTATTGGATGAGCTATTGGATGAACTATTGGATGAGCTATTGGATGAACTATTGGATGAGCTATTGGATGAACTATTGGATGAACTATTGGATGAGCTATTGGATGAGCTATTGGATGAACTATTGGATGAACTATTGGATGAACTATTGGATGAACTATTGGATGAACTATTGGATGAACTATTGGATGAACTATTGGATGAACTATTGGATGAGATTCTCGAGGGACTAAGCTAATTGCCTTATTTTTACAAGCAGTCCGACAAACCCCACAACCGAAACATTCGTAAGAGCTTATTACTGCCTTTCCACGTGAAACTGAAAAGGAAATCGCTCCAAATTGGCATTTACTTGCGCAAGATCCACATCCTTTACATTTTTTTTCGTCTACTTTCGCAATATATACTGATTTTAAGAGCGCTTCTTTAATCCCTGTGTGTCTACGAACTCTTAGGGGAGTACAATAAGGATAATCGCAGTTACAAAGCATTTAGGTTATAACGACGAAGAAATGAAAATATTCCTAAATAATCCAAGAAATGAAGATCTCATTTCCAAGGCATTAACTCTAGTGAATAAAACAATAGTTATAGAGGTAGTTGAATCCCATGGATGCGCAAGTCAGCATAAAGTTGGTGATAAGTTCTATTTTGATGGTTCAGGAAATTTGCTTACTAAACTTTGTCACAAAAAGATATGTATCTTTGCGTTAAGTGCAGTTGATAAATTAATATTTGCAGCAAGTGAGCTATTCTTTGCTGGTATTAATCCTAACGAACTAAAATTTAATAGAGCTGCTTGCTTCGATGTAGGATTAAAATGTGGCGGATGGGGAAAAATTGTTTTGGAGTTCAGAGTAGAAAAGCGTAAAAAAACCTAAAAAAAAACCGAAAAGATTTAAAAATTTTAAAAGAGAATTATGAAATTATCAGAGTAAAATTAAATAATTAAGTGAAATCTCATAACACTTTCCAAATTAGGAACTTGGCATAGTATTTTAAGAAAAAATGGTTCATATGTACACAATCTCAATTTTCTTGTTGATAATATTGAGAAAACAGTTGAAAAATTTAAGAAAGAGAAAATCTCTACTATTTTCAAACAAAAACTGACACCTGATGCTGAGACACATTATTATATGATGAGGTCCCTCAATAAGCTTGGTTTTCATTTGGAGCATGGTGAAATGCCGACAACACCTATACCTAAAGGATTTTTATTCACAGATTTAAAAAAGGAATCAAAAAAATAAGAGGTTTTGGCTTAAAAACCCCTTTTATTTGCATTGCGGAAGATATGTATTGGAAGAAGATTAGTAAAAAATATTATCAAAAAAACATTTTTTCTTTTATGTGTTTCTATATCACGGCGACTTTACCTAATAACACTGATATTGAATCAGTTAGAGACATTTTAAATAAATATAATATGGCGTTTTCTTCGATAAATAACAGTATCTTAAATTCTCAACTTCGTTCAGGAGAGCTATACTTCCACGCAACTAAGGATTATTGCGATTGTGGCACTTTTTTAGGATTTTTAAATCAAGATAGAGAATATCAACAGTTATTAAATTCCAAAAAAGTAAAAACTTTAAGGAAGAAGAAGTGGAATCAAAGTCAAATCGATGTTTGGATTAAAGATAAACTAAAGAAAAAACCCCCTCATGGTAAAAAGTCTATAACTGAAAATGAAAGACAATTGGATGTTGAGAGGTGGAGTAATTTCATTCAAGAAATATTAAAAACTGTGAAGAGAATTGGAATATTAAAACATTGGTATAGTGGTAGCTTAGAAAATGAGGATATATCCATTAAAAGAACAGAGCGTATAAGTCTTAAAGATTTGACTACAGATTATCTATTAAACATGGAAGAAGATGTATTGTATGAATTCTTTCCACAATATCACTAATTATACCTCAAGAAAGAATAATCAGGTAGTGAGCAATGTTGGACGAAAAATCCACGAAAAAAGAAATAAAGTCTATTATAAATGAAGTAAATCTTAATGAAGTGTTAGAAATTAATATATCCTCAAGTCATCCTACTGGTGAAATCTCAAAAAGTAATGTATTATGGGCTGATGCAGAAGGAGAAAAAATACTTTACAAACTCTTTAACGCAATCAAAGATGACTTAGGGTGGATTACTACTTTAAGGAATTTGCCGAATTACACATTCGAGCGAACTTCTAAAGTATTATATAGAGATAAATATATCGTATCGATGGATACGATGGATTTTATTTTTTATAAAATAAGGTCTTTAGATTACAATCTTTAACATTCGGCATAATTGATTTTTTATAAGAAATTTAATTTTATTTAAAGGCTTGAAATCCCAAGAAAATCTTGAAATTTAACGATATCTATCCCGATCCTTTATTTCGAACTTGGTGTAGTATAATTTGGCAGATAGATCTCATGCTATATATGTAAAAGCATTGGATGAAAAAGGGAAACATCATCATATGATCTCAGATGTTGATCAGATCTCATGATCCGAATTTACTATTAAAAAAAAAACCCAAATTTTTTTATAATTCTTTTTGTCGACTAAAAATCGTTGATGATATTCATCGGATATTCGATGATCAAACCACACATTTAAATATAAGAAAAACTAAATTAAGAGTAACTAAGTTTTAAAAACTTAAAATAATTGAAACTTAGCAAAAAAAATATTCTATAACTAAAAAGTGGAGGAATGAAAAAGTATGGCAGCATTCGCTTGGAGTCCTTTAAGGGCCCTAATGAAGAAAGCCGGAGCTGAAATCGTCAGCCGTGCAGCTGTAGATAAATTAATGGATTGGTTAGAAGAATACGCCAAAAATCTTACAGCATGCGCATTAGACATAGCTAAACACTCCGGCAGAAAGAAAGTAACCCAGAATGATATGAAAATTGCAATAAGCTTAATCTAAATAAATTATAGCAATTTTCAATAAAATAAAATTCATTTTTTTCTTTTTTTTGAATTATCATATTAAAGTCTTTGATAGTCATAATGGAAATAAAATAGGACTTGAGCGTCGATTACTACTATTTCTGTCATTTTAAATCAACTGGAAATTATGAATCCTCGAAACAAAATGAAGCCATTTATGTTAAAGAGGAATTACGAGTAAATTTTATTATTGCCACAATTTTAACTCCGAACATGTTCCATTCAATTTTATCCATTGGATCGTTCTAAATTGTAGGATGTAAAATAGATAAAATCGAAAATTAGGGAAAAACTTAATATAATTCCTTAATTTAATATTTTTGATTTTTTATGTCATCATCTAAATTAGATCTTAAAAAGAAGAGAATTAGAGAGTTTTTTTCGACTTTTGTACCTAAATCGACACATAAAGATAAAAAAGTTGACGAGATCAGGGAAGAAATCCTTGAAGAAGGGATGGTTTACATTCAAATGAGATTGCCTTTTGATCGAATCACTAAGGAATTTGAAGACTCATTAAAAGAGAAAATCAAACATAATTTTATTCACGCAGACATTCGTGAAGCCACAGAAGCTGACCTTGAGATTATCATGAATCTTTACAATAAAGCTTGGCTGACTACAAATACACCATTTAGGCCTATAACCTTAGACACTTTAATTAAAATATTTGAAGATCCAGATACTATTTTTTTAATTGCTAATGTTGATGGATTAGACGCTGGGTTTGCCATCTTGGATTTTGAAGGTGAAGTAGGAATTATCGAGGGTCTTGGCGTGATACCTAAGTATCAGAGAAAAGGTTTAGGAACTGTGATTGGAATGGCTGCTTGGAATTTTTTTAAAAATAAAGGTCTTAAAGAATTTAGGTGTGAAGTCTATAAGGATAACCATGCTTCTTATAAATTCATAAAAGGGATTGGATTTGAAGAATGTGGCAAAAAAGTCTACGTTCGCGATGATTTTTTAGATGAAACGGAAAGTGATTATTGGTAAACCAATTTTCTCATTGTTCTTACCTACTTGTGATTTAATATACATTTAATCTCTAAATTTTTTTTATAAGTATATGCCAAAATTCGAAATTTATAGGAAATTAAAGGCAGTTAAAAAAGAACACATAATTAGGTTAATAATTTTTTTTATCGGAGTGACTCTCTTAGCAGTCGGTATTTCTATGACCTATCAACTAAATAATTCAATCTTAATTTTTAGATGGAATTTAGTTGGTGTTGTATTGATAATTGTAGGACTATGTCTAATGGTTCTTGCCATTTTTCCTGAAATATTTGGATGGACTCCTTATTAAAATTATTAAGTGTAAGTCTATTAAATATAAGTTATTAATTTGTAATTGGATTAAAAAAATTCTTAGTTTATAACTAAAGATGATTGATATATGTATGGCTACATCATTTTACGAGATATTCCCAAAGAGGCTGCGCAGTTAGATTTATCAATTTACGAGATTAAAGGGGGATTTCGAGGCTTTGCTCAGGTCCCCTCTGGGGCTCACTATGCTACTGTAAAAGTGAATGACGAAATGATTGATGGTTTTTGGTGTTACTCAGAACCTTCAAGCGTAGTTGTGAAGGTTTATGATTATGAAGAGAATAAATTCAAAGACGACGATCCTGAGAACGAAGAGCATTATAGCAGACTGGCATTGAGTGGGGCGATGAATAAAGCCCTTATACATGTTATGGTTCGCGATGCTGAAGTTGCAACATTATGGACGCACTTAGTTTCTCGTATTGGTAAAGAAAACTTTCCTCCCAGGATTAACAGCAAGACACCGATGATGCCTCCAGACAACATACCTCCTAAAGAATTGAACGATTGGTACGTAAAGATATTTAAATCTCGATTTGAACAAGCTTTTTACGATACACATGAGGGAGATATTTTCAGTTTTATGGCCGAATTTCAATTTGTCTTTACAAATTCCTTAATAATTAAATCCAATGAAGTTTTTCGAAGTCGTTGGCTTGATCTTTTGCAGGCTATTTATAATGCCGGGGAAAGAAGTATTGAAGCAACTCCTAATTTTTTTTCTGAATTTATTGACATTTTAATTCCACAATTTAAACTATTGCCTAACGATTGGTTTACTAAAGGAAGCAAAGTGATCAACAAGGCAGAATATCTTATTGAAGATATGATCGATACTAAAAACGAAATGTTAGTAAATAAGGCTCTAACATTTGCGAATTATTCGAAATCGCGAAATGTTTCATTCTAATCTAAAAAATTCATTAGTAATGGTTTGTATAATCGCTATTTAATTTGGAGGATTCTCTTTTTGATAAATTTACAAAATCTTTTAAATCAATGTAAAATATTAAAAAAAAATAACTAGAGAAATTAAGCTAAAAAAAAGGAAAATAATAACTTTGAAAAAATCCAAGTTAGAAAAATTATTAGGAAAAAAAGTGACTTTACTTGGCACTGCTAGAGACGCCAAGGGCGGTGCTGTGCTAGTTACGGCACAGGGAGAACCGATTTACATTAAGAATCTTGATTTTTGGCCTCAAGAGATAGAGGGCAAACAAGTATCAGCGACCGGAGTTCTAAAGGACGAGAAATTCATCCCCGATCCGATAATAGATAAAAATGGTGGTATTAGCACAGGAGCAACCGGAACGCAGTATGTTTTAGAAAAGGCAAAGTATTCTTTAAAATAATCTAAGTTGAAAAAAGATAAAAGAAATATCAATTATATTTATTCTAAATATTATTTTTGTTGCGTTAACTTTTCTTTTTTTGTTTGGTACTCGGGGCAAATCGTAAACTCTGGAAATTGTGCACATAACGAATTTCTTTTAGGTAGAGTACAGGATTTATAAAAGGCGCAACTTAAATTAATATATATTTTAGTTTCAGTGTTAGAAATCATGTTTGTTATCACTTTTTCAGAGATTTAGATATTTTTTTATAGAATATGATAAGACGAAGTAATATGAATAAATTAGAGGGTTTGAATTAAAACTGTGGTAACATGTAGGTATGACAAAATCCGGATAACACATATTTCTATAATCGAGACCTCTTTGCGTCATTTAAAATGAATTCTCTAAATTCTTCGTTGTTTTCGTCAATAAATTCCCAAAATTCTTCGTAAATTTTTTGAAGAGTCATTTCTTTCTTTTTATTGTTAAAATTCTTCTTTTTCTTTTTTTTACCATCATACCCTGAATCTTTAGGTCTATATTCGAGATGATTTCCTTTCATAATTAAATTTTCCAAGAGGTTTTTACTGTCTTTCATAAATTTTTTGAAATCTATGGATGAGTTCCTTGGTTCTTCGATAAAATCGTTTTCAAATTCATAATCTATTTTTTGATAACCGCGGACCGTAAAATGTTTATCAACAAACGCTTGAAAACGATGTTCACAGATTTTATTTTTTGGGATGGATATAATTGCTAGATGATTTGTTTGATTAATAATCGAATTCGAAACTTCTAATTTTGCGTGTGAATTACAGATCGGACAGAAAAATTGAATTGGGGTAGATTTTTTTAAGTCGTTTGGTTTAATATGGTTATTTAAATTAACAGTAGCCATTTTTTTTGCATTTTATTGATTTAACACAATAATGTTCTAATCTCATTTAATAAATGAGACCCTATTGAATTTTCAAAAAATAATACGATATTATCTAAAAATTTAAAGGTATAAAATGTTCAAATAATTATATAAATACAAATTTATATTTTAATCAAGTACTGTTTGAATTTATATTAAGTGCTATTAAATCTCTTTTTTGTGTTGATCAATGACGCAAGTACCTATAAGTTGTCCTTATTGTTCTAGTAAAGGATTTATTGAAGTATTAGACGATTCTTTAAAAGATGTATCTCGGGGGATTTTAACGATTAATATAAATAAAAAAATTTGCGAACATTCATTTATAACCTATCTTGACAAAAATTTTAATGTAAGGGATTATTTTATTACGGATTTTCAAATTGAACTTCCTGATATTACTCCAACAACAGAAGCAGAAAGAAAAGAAGTTCCTGGCAAAGATTTAATTAACTCAAGCTTAATTAAACGCAATTTACACGCGTTATTGATAACTTTTATTATTAAGTCAATTTTTATGAAAGAGAAAATCGTATTGATTAACGATAGTGAGTTTGTAAATCAACATATTCTTAATTTTTTTAATTACATTACTCAAGATTCATTTAAAATTGATATTTCTATTGTTTCCAAGGAAGATTATCTAAATAATAAAGAGGAATACCAGGATAGCCTTATTTTTGATGTGCAAGAAATAATGGAAGAATCTAAAAAAGTTAAAAGTCCTAAGGAGTTAAAGATTGAAAGATTAATAGTTCAAAAATTCTTTACTTCAGAAGAAACAACTAGTTTAATTGTTATAAAAAACGAGTTTCAAAAAGCCTACGAATTATCTGTGCTAATTAAAGAATATATCGAAAACCAGAAAGGAGCAAAAGTTTATACTAAGAAGATTATTGATTATATAGAAAATAAACACAGCGTCAAAATATCAGTACAGTATTTAAATTTTTTAATTGAGATTGTTAAGAAAT
>JAUWBH010000034.1 GCA_030605085.1 Promethearchaeota archaeon
TGTTAAGTTGTCGTTAAAAATGGGGTGTGTTTAGATGTTAAACTGATACAAATTTTAAAGATAATAAAGTTTTAAATGAATAGAAATAAGATCTTTATTATTCTTTAGAAAAAAATACAAAACTTAAGTTATTAATTTAAATATTTATTTTTAATCGGATATATTTATTTTTTTAATAAATAAGTTAAAAACGATAAATTTATCTTAGAACTTGATAAATTTTCTTGGTCTATGGTTTCCGAACTTATATGATTTTTCCTTGTTCTTATTAAATAACTATGAAAGAAGAAATACAGGGAAAAAAACAGTTTGTCTATCTCGTAAACACCTTTCTTAGTAATTCTGAGACCGTAATAAGACCACATTGTTTTATTATTTTCTCTATGCGGCACATCCTCGTGTAATATTCGATGCCCGCATTTTTTACACATATGAGGGACGAGATTCAGGGGATTTTCGCATTTAGGATTAGGACAACGAGTAACTTTTTCAACTAATTTATCCTTCATTAGTTTTTTTATTATCCTGTGTAGTTGTTCTTTTCCAATACGCAAACGATTCTTAATAGATCTATTTACTTCTAATTGTCCGTTAGTAGTGCGTAATCGTAAAAAAAATAGAACTTTCTCGTTATTTGTTATTCTCGTTGCGAAGAATTGTTTTAACTGTTTGAAAAGCATTATAATGTTCAAATTCAAACTTAGAAGAAGTATGGTCCAATAAAGGAATGGCTCTATGTAAAATAGGTAAACCAGAAGAAGCAATTGTTTGTTGCAATAACGCATTAAATATTAATCCTATACATGTCAAAGCACTACATACTAAAGGAATTGCTCTCTCCGATTATAAAAAATATAACGAGGCAATTGAATGTTATAATATTGCCTTAGAGTTGAACCCTCAAAATTTTGCTATTTGGTCAAATAAGGGCAATATACTTGCCAAACTTAAAAAATTTGAGGATGCGATTAAATGTTTTGAAATAGCTTTGAAAATAAATCCAGATTTTGCAGATGGTTATTGGAATTTAGGTGCTACATATATGAGTATGCATAGATTTGACAAGGCATCAATCGAATTTAAAAAAGCAAAAGAGCACTTTCAAGAATTGAATTTAGAAGATAAGTTTAAAGAAATACAAAAGTACGAATTATGGGCAATTAATACTTCGAAACTTATTTCTAAATTAAAACCTATAGACGAAAAATTTTTAAACAGCTTACAGTGTCAAAATTTAATTGAATTAAAGAAAAAAAATGTTAAAATTATAAAAGAATTAAATAAGGTTATTAATGAATTCAAAAATCTAGAATTACCTAAAGAATCGAGAGATCTTTTAAAAAGCAAAAGGTTATGTTTCAATGCTCTTTGGCAATCTTTAAATTTTAATAAAGTAGACGTAAATGAA
Source organism: Promethearchaeota archaeon (assembly GCA_030605085.1). Next base: position 1,409 of record JAUWBH010000034.1, read on the forward strand.
TTACAAGAAACAAAAAACATTTTTGAAAAATGGCGGCTTGAGAACTTTGTCATCGCAGGAAATTCTTTAGATAGTTTTTATTATATAATTAAGAATTTCAAATCTCTTGAAGAAATTCCACAAGAAAAAGAAAAAGCCTTGATAAACATCCTAAGTCCTATTAAATTATTGGATGGTAATTTAACTGAAGCATTATCAACTAAAATTAAAGGTAAATCATCTAATATTGAACCAGAAGTTTTAAAAAAAGAAATTAAAGTTGATGATAATTTAATTGAAGTGTTATCAACTAAAATTGAAAGTAAAACATCTTATATTAAACCAAAAGTTTTAAAGAAAGAAATTAAAGTTAAATCTATTACATTAAAAGGCATAGAAAGAAAAAATTATTCAAGAATTTGTTTAGTACCAATCGATTTTAAAACTACAGAAGTTTTTCCATACTTATTACGAGATAAAAAAAATATTAAGGAAAAAATCTTAAAAGCAATAAAAATAGCAGAACAAAATAAAGTTGATATAATATGTTTTCCTGAATTATGTTTTGATAAAGATTTCATTGAAAGTGTGAAAGATTTTAGGAATATGATTATAATCTGTGGAAGTTTTTATAATAAACATCTTTTTAATACTTGCTTTGTGGTTTATAATGGTCAAGAATATCCTATATATAAAATAACTCCTGCTACTTATTTAGAAGATGAAATTGAGGTAGGAAAAGGGATGAAAAGTGGAAATGACATTATAATATTTAAAACTGAAGATAACGATTTAAGATTTACAGTTTTAATTTGTATGGATTTTTATAGTGAAAGATGGAGAATTTATGATTATGAATTTAATGGAAAGAAAGGAGTGAATCTAATTTTTGTCCCTTCGTTTAATGACGATAATGAGAGATACCAGAAATGTGCTGACGGACATTGTTATAATTATAAAACAGATATCATAAAAGTATCAAATGTAGGGAACATAACTTGTGTTTTTGGAAGAGCTCATAGAAAACTTATAGAGAGGTTAAAAAAAGAAAAACATAGACAAGACGATATATATAAATATAAATTATGTGAATCAATTGGAGAAATAATGCAAATTATTGACCTCTATAACATTCCTGTGGAAGTTCCTACACCAATAGATAGTCATTCAAGAATTCGAATTATAAATCGATATAAGTATGAAAAAGGAAATTGGGAAAGAATCAATTGATCTTAAAGAAGAAAACTAGTTCACATTGTATTTCTTATATATTTAAAACTAAGTAGTTTTATAAAAAATCTGTTAAGTCTCAAACCTTTAAATACAGCCTCTCTAATTTATAGTATTGAATATAAAAGACGAATTTAGAGCGAAAATTAAGAAGGCTAAGAATAAAAAAAATGAAACGCCAAAGTTTAGATGGAAGGCCTATTTATAGCGATGAAACATGGGCAAAGATGCTAATAAAGTTAGCAAATTATCGGATACAACTCAACAATATGCATTTCATTTTTAATTAGTTTAGTTTAATTATGCTTCTAATTTTTCAAAAAAATTTATATATAAATTACACACAAATGTAAATAGCATAAAGAAACTCATATTTGTTTATAATTGGATGTCAAATGTAAAATATTAATAATGTTATTTATTATAATTAACATTCTAAAATCAAGTATATTTTCTTCATATTAATGAGCATCGATAATCAAAACAGAAGAGCCATTAGGAATGAATTTATTGAAAGAATTTGCATTAGATTGCTATTACCGTTTTACCCTATTTTCTTTGAATGTCTTATCGGATTATTTTTAGAAAAAGATATTGGATTCACATTTCCAAATAAAAGCGTTATAATAATAGCAATGATAATGCCAATATCTTATTTACCAGATTTTTTTAGAAATGCTAATAGAAGATCTTGTTTAATTATTGCTTTATTTATTGAATTACCTTCAACGGTGGCTTTCGTTTGTTATCTTTTTGAAGGAAAAATTAGAATACTATGGTTTGGATTACTAATATTAAGTATCTCAATGATTGTTTTTTTAATCTTAGATTATATAATATATAGAAGAAATTTATCAGATTTATATGAGAGAGGATTATGACATTAAGCATTCTTGAATTTATTTTAATTTTAACTGTTTTAATTGCAATCATTGGGATATCTTATGAGTTATATAGATTATACTATGGAAAGGACCAGTTCACAATGAAGAAAATAAAATATCAAATTTATGAAATAATAAAAAAATATAATGGTAAATTTGAAGAAATTGACTTATATGAAAGAATTAAAGAATTTAGACCATTCATAAAGGATTTTCCTAGCAAATATTATAGCCAAATACCATTTGTATTCTATTTAGAATTATTTTATTTATTAAAATTTCAAAAAATAAAAAAGGATACTATATCTTTTTGTTCTGACTACATTAAAGCTGAGAAAAAATTAGGTAAAATGATAAAAAATACAAAAGAATCATTATATATTTTAGGAAGGAGTATGAATAGCTTATTCTCGAGAAAAAATTCAGTCTTTATAAATAATTTAAAGGAGTTAATTTCTCAAAATAAAATAATTAAAATTCTTCTTTTAGATCCTAATTTAAAATATATTAGTGAGAAAATTAAATTAGATATTTATAATACTTTGAAAATTTTGAAAGAATTACCAGACCAACAGAATGTTGAAATAAAATTGATGAGAGAAATTCCTAGGTTTAATATAGTTTTTAACGAGATAATGTTATTCGTTAATGATTTTAATCATCCTAAACTACCAACTTTATTTTTAATAAAAAATAAAAGACTTCTGAATTTAATTAAAATTTATTTTAAATATTATTATCATACAGCACTTAAAGTTTCATTTCATACTTATACTGCGACAGAGTTACTAGAAAAAGGGAATTCTTTAATTAAGGCGAAGAAATACAATAAGGCTATAATGTACTTCGATGGAGCGCTCGAGATTGATCCGAAATATAAGGAAGCTTGGAGTAGCAAAGGTATTACTCTAGACGAATTGGCGAGATACGAGGAGGCTATTAAGTGTTACGATATAGCGCTTGAGATTGATTGGAACTATAAGGAAGCTTGGAGTAGCAAAGGTATTACTCTAGACGAATTGGCGAGATACGATGAGGCTATTAGGTACTTCGATATAGCGCTCGAGATTGATCCGAAATATAAGGAAGCTTGGAGTAGCAAAGGTATTACTCTAGGCAAATTAGCGAGATACGAAGGGGCTATTGAGTGTTACGATAAAGCGCTTGAGATTGACCCGAACGACGCTTATATATGGTATAATAAATCTTGTGTCGAAGCCTTGAAAAATAATAGAAATGAGGCTTTAATATTATTGAAAAAGGCATTGGTCCTTGCTCCTTTATTAAAAGTAGATGCAAAAGAGGACTCTGATTTTGATAATATTAGAGATTCAAAAGAATTTAAAGAATTGATTGGAGATTGAATTATGAGTATGGATTTTTACTGAAACTAGGACATAGAATATATGTTGAGGAAAGCCTTTATCTATCTAAGAACGATCTATACGAACCTTCTGTTGCATTTAGTTTTTTTATTTTATTTTCCAATTCTATATTTCTTTTAAGAAGCATTTGAATTTCAGCTTCTTTTTGTTTGTATAACTCGTACCAATCTTTTTCTATGGTTTCATTTTTCCTATTCTCTTGGAAAACTATTTTTGTCTTTTTATGAACTTTAATAGCTTCCACTTTAGGGAAATAATCTATAACTATTAAATCTATTTTGCGACCAGAAGAATTAAAACTTAAAATGTCTCCTTTAGTAATTTTTCGTCCTTTCAATTTTTCTGCTAATTGATCTGGGTTCTTTAAAATTATGTCTTTTGCTAATCCTGCTAATATTACCTGTTCAGCTAATTTTACTTCGATTTTACGGATTTCTACTACATCATTTATTTCTGCGTTTAAATTTCTTCGTAAAGCAGGTCCTAATCTAATTGTTTGAGAATCTAAATCTTCCTGCATTCCTGAATTTAATAAAGCTGCAGTTTTCTTATTCTTATTCCTATTAAAGATTTCTATAACATCGTTATTTTTAAGATTCAATTCCTTTATTACATTAGGATCAATATTGACAATCCCTTTGCCAACATATTCCTTATCTATGTTTTTTATTCTTAATTTTTTAGTTTTTTCTTGATTATCCTTAATAATTTTACTCATTTTTTTTTACTTTGTTTTAAATTTATTTTAATATAAATACTTAAAGTCATGGTAACTCCGGAGATATTTTCTATTTTTTGCTTAACTCATGGTCTAACGATTTTATTAAATATCTCTCGCCAGTCGCGCCATTAATTACAAACGCTAATCTATTTTCCAATTGCGTTAACATTTGTCGTTCTTTTATATTTTCAGTAAAAATAAGATTATTAGGGTAATCAACTCTAAAAATAATTTTTATGCTAGGTTGACTTGCGACATCGTCAAATAGTCGAACGGGTGATTGATCGGCAAATATAAATCCAACCCCTCGACTTCGATATTCCTTTAATAGTTCAGAAAAAATTTTTGCCATCTGTTCTTTCATAATGAAATCAGCATCGTCGCTATTCCTTGTAATCGGTTTTTCTAAAAGTGCGTGCGCCTCGTCAATGACTATAAGATGTTTTAATTCTTCAGCTTCAATATCTTTTGTAATAGTTCTTAAAAGTTGAAAAATTGCGTTTACTATTATCATTTTTGAATATTTATTGCACATAGATAAATCAAGAAAGATTTTTTTGCCATTCATCCAATCTTTAACCCATTTTGGCAAATCATCGGATAATTTTAGAACATCTTGAATTTTTTTCTCGTCAAAAACATTAATTCGGTTTTTAAGAGCTTGTACTAGATTAGCTTGGGTCTCATCACCGTAAGGATTATTTATCATATAGTTGTGCACGCCTTTAAGTAATTCAATTAAAAATGTAGGTAAAACGCCTTTTAATTCAAGAAATCCGATCTCTGTACGATAAATTACTTTCTCGTAAACATTTTTTAACCCTAAAGACGCACAAATATAAGTAGCAGTTTCCTGTAACAATTTTTCCATATGTTGACCGTTAATAAAATAAGGTATATGAAAGTTTTCATCAGAATATTTAATTTTGACAAAATCTTTATAGTAGATTTCTTGCGACTCTTTCGCAACGTTCAGGATCAAAATACCAACATCTTTTGCTTTTCTACTAACTTCTTCTATAAACCTCGCGAGAAAATAAGTTTTTCCACTCCCAGATTTGCCAAAGACAACCATATCTTGTGGAAGTTTATTGATTGGAATGTAAGTACGATGATTGCTAATAACTCCATTTTTAACGTGCTTTCCTATACTGATTGCCGTTTCTCTGAATTTAAAATCTATATCAATATATCTAACATTCTCTTTATCCAAAATTGGCAATTTAGGTAGTGGTAAGGTTTCTGGAAGGTCAAAATTAACATTTAATCGGTCGTAAGATTTAAAATGTATGTTTTTAAAAACGCTGTCTAATACTAATATATCTAATATTGAAGTATCGTCAAGAAATTCAATTTTAGCTCGTTCCCAGTCAGTATTTTCAATGTTCATAGATAGAAACCTTAAAATTCCCTTAAATTCTGTAAATTTTTTATTATCGTACGTTTCTAAATCGTAATTTATAAACACTCTTAGAAAGTGCCTAGGTTGTTGAGGGTCCATTCTATTTTTTTCGAGAGCTACTCTTTGCCAAAGAATGAGTAGTTTTACTTGATGTTCCTTATTAAAATAAAAATTATTTATAAACCTTTCAAGTATATTAATTTTTGTGGGAATTATTCCTTCTGGAAGTATTATTTCTGCCAGTTGGTTCTTATAGAGTTTACTTATATCCTTATAAGTTATGGGTTTAGCCTCGACAATTCCATCTAACCCTAAAAATTCGTGCTTTAAATTTAAAAGCCACGCGAGTCCTAATTCAAGCGCTTTATCTTCAGATTCAGCTTTAGTAAAAAATGTAATATCGATTTTATCGTTCACATTTAACTCAAGACCATAAGTAACAGAGAGTCCTAACGGATCGTTTAAAAAAGATCTTATTTCTGGCTCTTGATAAAGGACTTTCAAACTTTCTGGTATTTCCCTAGGCTCGAAGGGAACTGGTGCTTGCGTAATTTTTATTCGAGCTTGCCAAAATAATACCTTATTTTTTATATTAGACACTTTATAACGCTGTTAAATTTTTAAGATAAATATATTTATAACCTAATTCTTAATTGCGCTATAAAAATACAAAGAATTTAGTAAAAATTCCCTTGAAAAAGTAGATCAATTTTACGAAGAACTTTAAAATATTAAGAGAGGGTTCTCTTGAAGTCTATAGAAGATTTTGAATCAGGTTTGGATTTATGAATATCCTTCAACCCTCACTATATCCAGAGCTTTCACTACTATTATAATCAGTATTAATATCCTCTTTACTCTCATTATCCGATATTTTATCAATTCCATCGAAGTCATTTGAATTATCATCTAAATTTTCGTCAATTCCATCGAAATCATTAGAATGTTCATCTAGGTTCTTATCAATTCCATCGAAATCATTGTCATATACATTTAAATTCTCTTCAATGCCATTAAAATCCTTTTCATCTATTTCATTGTGAGGAAAATCAAATTGATAGTAATAATTCGAATGAGATTCAGTTATAGGTTCTTCACCGTCCCATTGATCATCTGAAGTTTCGTCTTCATGGTCTTCTCCAGGATCTTCTATGTGGTCTTCCCTAGGATCTTCTATGTGGTCTTCCCTAGGATCTTCTTCATGGTCTTCCCTAGGATCTTCTTCATGGGTGCCCGTATGATAATCTACATGGTCTTCCGTAGATTCTTCTAAATGGTCTTCCGTAGATCCTTCTAAATGGTCTTCCCTAGGATCCTCTGCATGATCGTCTGCTGATCTTTCAATATGACTGTCAATTGGTTCTTCATAAGATTCTTCTTTTGAATCATCGATAGATTCTTCAGTCGGTTCTTCAACAGATTCTCCTATTGGATCATTAATATATTCGTCTAATGGTGATTCATCTATGAGTTTTTCAGTTGTTTCTTCTCGCTCGTAATCGTCAAGGACATCGGGATCGGTAATTGGCTCTAAAGATGCAGCGTCAATTACTTCCCTAGTAAATCTTTCCGTCTTATATCCAATGTATTTTTCACCTTTTTCTTCAGTGGAGATATTGATTGATTTTTCCTTATGTCCATTTATTGGATGACCACTTGGTTCACCAATAAAAGTTACACTTGATCCATTGCTATATGAAATTGTTATTTCTTGAATTTGTTGTTCAAAAGATTCCACATTAAGCTCTTCAATAGGTTTTTCTATTGGTTCTTCTATTAATTGTTCGATTGATTCAGCATTAGTCGCTTCGATAGATTTTTCCGTTGGTTCTTCTATAGGTTGTTTGATTGAATCGGTGTTAGGCTCTTCGATAGACTCCTCTGCTGGTTCCTCCATAGGCTGTTCGATTGAATCGGCGCTAGGCTCTTCGACAGGTTCTTCCGTTGGTTCTTCTATAGGTTGTTCGATTGAATCGGCGCTAGGCTCTTCGAGAGGTTCTTCCGTTGATTTCTCAATTGGTTGTTCGATTGAATCGGCGCTAGGCTCTTCGACAGGTTCTTCCGTTGATTTCTCAATTGGTTGTTCAATTGATTCCAAATTTGGTCCTTCAATAGGTCCTTCTGACGGCTGATTAATCGGTTGATTTAATATTTTCGTTGAAGATGGTTCAATTGAATTTTCTATTGGCTCTATAATCGGTTCATCAATTGGATTATTTAACGGCTCATTTGTCAACTCTTCTTTGGATTTTTCAAACGAAAATTCAATAAATTTAATTGGAACTTGAAGATTTGATTCATCTGGCATTGGAAACGGTTGATCATTCTGTAATTGATTAGGTTGATCAATTGGAACTGGAAAAGCTTGGTATTCTGGCAATAAATTTGGTTGTTTACTTGATATTTCAATAGGCTTTTCTACAGATTCTTCTATAGATCTCCTTAAATTCTGATTTTCAATAGTATGCGGTTCTAATTCTGTTCTATTATAATACCTTTGGAAATTATTTACTTTTAATAGATCTTCTTTTCTTCTGGCATCTTCTCGAACTTCTTCTAATAATATTTCTACTCTTGACTCGATATCTTCTCGAACTTTTTCACAGAGCCATAAATAATCGTTAGCTAAATTTTGATCGTCTTTATATAAACCAGAATAATAATTTATCGAATAATTATATGAACTTCCACTAGAGAATTCTTTAGAATTTCCAGAATTTTTCACATTATTAGTCTTTTTCTTCTCTTTTTCTTCTCTTATATTATTTTTTTTAGGGATATTAGTACTTATTATCGTTTTATATTCATGGGATATAATATCCAATGTATTTTTAGAGATCACTATTCCCATTTCTTTACATTTATTAATTATATACTCTTCCAATTGATTATATTTTACAGTGTAAGGTATTTCAATTAAAATTACATCTCTTTCTTTACATAATTTTTTCTTCCATCTATCATCAGCCTGTCTTTGTTCAAATGTCTCACTATTTCTATGCCAATACGGGACAAATCTATAATGTTGTTCTCCCTGATATTCGAAAGCAATCTTCAAATTATTATTATACCCATCTAAATGCATCTGACCTCCTCTTTCACTTTTTAACCATCTTGGGTAACTTTTATCAAAGTTTACTTGGAAAATATCTTCAAAAATTTTCCGACATCTTTCTTCACTTTTTCCAATATGCGTTTTTTGATTCCAAAATTTACGATAATCATTAAAAGCTTCAATTGCTTTCTTTTTATTGTCTTCAGGGATGAAATTATTAATAAATTTTTGAATTTTTTGAAGGACAGTAAATTCCGTAAAGAATTTTTTTTCGTAAATTATCTTTAATAAATCTTTTGTGGATCCCCCATGAATATTTAATTTGTTTGCAAATTTCGATGGTGTTAATTTTGAATATATAAATAAATTATATAGTAGAACGGTTTCTAAGTGAGGATTTTTTTGTTTATCATATATTCCCATATAATTTCTAAGAATAGTTATGAAATCTTCATTAGAATAAGGTTGATATTTATATCGACCAATTTTTTCTTTTAAATAATTATAAAGAGCATTTCGATTGCTTGTTATTCTAGAATAATCTAAATTTTCTCCTATAAAATTTATCATATTGTCTCTAGTGGCATAATTTTCAAATTCTCTGTTTTTTTTTAGAGCTAGATACATAAGAGACGCTGCTATGGACTGGGGAAAATATTTTTTACTTTCTGTAAAAGAATAAGTATTTTTCGAAAATTCTACAATATCAAAACCGTTAATAGTTGCAATATCGTAAAATAAAATTGCTTGATGTTTAAATTCAGGAGTTAGTTTTAAATCAATTTTTTTGTTACTATTAATCCTATTAATGTATATATCCAGATAATAAACAATTTTGTTCTTGTATGTTTCCCTATCGATTTTAAAGTGATTTTTGAAAAAATTAGAATATGTCCTAGAAAAACTATCAAAAGTTAATTCAAAATTCTGTAAATCATTTAAAATATGAACAAATTTTTTTTGTTTTACATAGTAATCTTTAAAAAAGCGCAAATAAATATAACAGAGCGTAGCCGCTAAATATTTTGGATCCTTGACTCTATTGTCGAGAGAATTATAAAAAGTTTTTATTTTGCTATTTCTAGACTTAGGTTTTAAATTTACTATAGCATCTTTAACTATTCTGATTATATTATTTGTTTCGCTATTTGATAAATTAACCTTTATTTTTTGATTTTTCTTTAATTCATTAATACAAATTTTAATGTATGAATTTATTTGTGAAATATACTTAATTTCGTCGAATTGATATGTCTCTCGTGAAGTATAACTTAATTCATATTCTGGAAGATTTTGAATGATTCCGGCTAAATATTTTAAGGTTTTTCTTATATTCTGTCGAGCGAGGTTTGTTAATTCCGCATAATCAGTTATTTTAATTTTATTTGGATTAGGACCATAATTTAATAAATAATAGATGAGAGAAACTGCTATATAATCCGGTCTTTTAATAGGTAAATTTTTATAGAGATTCTCAATTTTATGTATTCTATTTTTGCCTTGAATAGAATTTATAATAGCATTAAGTAAATTTATTAATTTTAGCTCGATATCATCAATTGATTTGGAATCTAATTTTTCTTCAAGAATTTTGATATATTTTTTAATATCGTTTTTGATTTGAGATTCATAATTTTCTATATCTAATAATCTAACCACATGGATGATTTAATAACTAATAATTTAAACTCATAGAGTCTATAGTTATAAGTAAAAAATTAATTCTTTAATTAATAATTAAATTATTAAAAAGCTTACTTGGGGAAAAGGATCTCGCATATCCAATAAGCGGAGGATGAGAAAATTGAATTGGATTCCAAAGGCAGCTATAATGTAAAATACTCCTAAAATTAATCGGGGTTTTTGAAGCTATTACTATCATTGGGATCATTGTAAATTGAGATAGTCACTTCATTATAAATCAAATCTATATTTAGCAGATTATTATCTTTAATTAGACAGTTTCATCACTCTTCTTTAATATTTTTTCTGCACATTTCACACAATAATCATATATAAGATGTTCATAACACACTTTTCTACCACATCCTTTACACATATTTACAGTTAAAGAACCACATAAACAACAAGATTGTATCTTTTTAATTTTATCTTCTAATACCTGCTTAAATTTATATAATTCTTTTAATTCTGCTTCCAAATTTTTTATACTTTCTTTAATTTGCTTTTGGAATTTATCTCTATCTAACTTGGATCTTTCCAAATCATTTTCTAAATTATCAATAAATTCGAATTGATAATGTAAATCTGTTATTATAACTGAATAATGCATATTAGTACTTTCAATAAGCATATTAACTTTTGGATTTTCTTTTAAAAAAGTTTCTAAATTATTTCTGAAATCTTTATTTGCTAATAATTCATTCCAAATAGTGTTCTTGATAGTTCTAAAAAATCTTATAAAGCTTTCCCAATTAAATGTGGTTTCTCGGTCAGAATCATAAAAAATGGTTAAAATAAAGTCGAAGAATCGAAAATATAGTAGTTTCCTCTGCAGACTTTTGTTAATATACTCTAATAAAACATTCAATTGGTTAGCTAAATCCATATAACTATCATAATAAAAAATATATATTAACATTAATGTTCAAATTTTATCTTAATTCTGAGATATCTTTATTGCACACTCGACAGTGATCAAGATCTTCTAAATAACTATAGCAAAGAGGACATCGATTATTTATCACTAAAATCTTGACATTCTTAACACATTGAGGATCTAGTGAGAAATAAGGCTCTCTTTTTCTTATTTCATAAAGAAAGAATCCTTTTCTTCTAAAATCATCATAAATATTCTTCATAATACCAGCATTATGCTTTGGAACCCCTTTTATAATATTTTTCAATGAAGTTTTTTTACCACCAATATAATTTTGGGATAACATTTTAACAAGAAAAATCCATTCATATTCGCTTAATCGTTCTTCAGTAATATGTTTGCACCTTTTAAAATCTCGGATAATAGTCTTTTACAAATAGCAAGAATTCTAAATCTGTGGGACTCCCTTTAATCGAGACATAATTATCATTTAAGCCAATTAATATTTTAAATTCATTAATTGGATGATCATATGTATCACAAGAATCAAAAGTGATCCTATAAATCTCTTTGGGAGAGGGATTATATAATTTAATAAAATTATTTAAATCCTCTATATTTTTATCTATCTTTTTGTAAATTGAAATATTATCTTTTAACTCTAAATATTTAAATATCTTTTCTTTTCTCCGAATATTTATATATTTAATCATATCCGCTTCAAGATTCTTGAGATCGGACTTGAAAAAAATCATATTTTGGTAGATAAAATTAGAGGTGCATTCTGGTAAAACTATATAGTGATAATTATTATAGAGGTTTACTAATAACTTGTATTTTAATTTCTTTTTGATTCTGCTTTCTATTACAAATTTAATAAATTCCATTTCTACTGGTTCAAGTTCTTTCTCAACATCTAAGATTTTTAATGACTCTTTTTTGGTTAACTTTCCGAATTTATTAAGGACTTCTAATGACTCTTCTGTAACTTCTATATCTCTATAAGAAATTCTCCTTGGAAACGAATATTCTTCTTCTTTAGGTTCAAGAACTATATTCTTTACGGCATGTGCTATTATCAGCTCATTCATTTAAATTCACCTTTTTTAATTTTAATTTATGGTCATCATTTTCTTCCTTCTTTTTTATTTCCAATTCTTCCTCAGCAATCTTTAATGAGGTTAGAATTCCAAAATCTTGAACTAATCCTCTTAAGTGAGGCAATAATTCTGATTTCTCATTAAGTCTGTAGAATTTTGATCTTGCTATTTGTTTTGTAACTTTAATTAGGTCAAATTCCATTAATTTTTTCAAAATATCTCTCATTAGTTCGGGATATATTTCCAATATTTCGCACAATTCTTTTTTATTTTGTACCCATTTTTCATGAATTATAAAATGCTCTATAATTTTTGCTACTTTTTCGTGGAAAAATAATTCCTCCAACATTATCTCATCACTCAATTTTTTTAAGGATAAAAAATTATTGTTTAAAAGATTAAAATCTTGTATCTCTAAACAATACATTTTCATTCATTAAGTTATAATAAGTGCAAACTTTTATAAATATTTCTTAAAAAAATGGATATTCTCATATCGAATATAGGATTATAACTTTATCAAAATTTAATTTAGACATTATCATAAATCTCAAAAATTAGATTTGAGTGGAAACGAAATTTTGGAACCATTTGAATTTATTAAATATCAATAAATTTTAGGAAAAATCTTACCAATTTGTTGGAAATTTCGAAAATATCTATGATGTCTTGGATTTCAAACATCTAGGTGGAAATTTTGGATCAAATCCGTTAAAAAACATGTAGAACAGTAAAACTCGCTACCAATCAATTGAATTTAAAAAATTACGCTATCAAGAATGGATTGGTAAGTTTGACCAAAGGAAAATCTCTTATTGGAAAATTATTTTTAACTTTAATTCTTATTGGATTAATTTTTGGTTCAATTTCAGTAAGCTTGTTTTCAAATCCCGTAAATTCAGATAAAATTAATTACGCCATAAAAAGAGATAGCTCAAATTCGGAAGCTGATTTATTAAATAAACCACCTTCTCTTAGCTTAAGTGTCGGTTCTTCCGCAATAGAATTGGGTGAAACCCCCTATATTACCGTCGAAATAACCAATATTACTAATATTAAAAAGGTGTATTTAGAGTACGAGGGATCAAATCATTCAATGCAAAAAATTCCTCAAAATGATACTTGGTATTATGATAAATGGACATCGTCAAGCGTAGGTATATATCTTTATACAGTATGGGTCGTAAATAAAACAAAGATTAAAAGAGATTTTTGGAATTATACTAGTGGTACAATAGAAGTAATTGATACTACAGCACCGTCGTATTCACATTTTAAAGAGATAAAAGATCCTTTAGAATTAGGAAAAAACATTAAAATTTCTCTTAAAGCTATAGATTTTTCTGGGATTAATCAAGTATTAGTCGAGTACGAAGATTCAAACGAACTTTCAAATCATTCAATGACGCACCTCCGTGGCGATAATTGGAAATACGATTCTTGGACACCAGAAAGTATAGGTACCTATTACTATAAAATTTATATTGAGGATAATAACGATAACTTGAAAATCATTAACGAATCACTTCAAGTAGTTATTGATGCAACCCCTCCATCCTATGAGACATTGGAATTACCTAATGAAGTAAAGGCAGGAGAAAAAATAGATATTACTATCAAAGTTCAAGATTTCTACGGGATTAAGCAGGTTCTATTCGAATTCAAAAATTATAACTACTCAATGGTTCACATTTTTGGCACCGAAATATGGCATTACGAACTTACTGCTCCTAAAAGTTCGGGAATTTACTCCTATGAGATACATATGGAAGACATTTATAATAATTGGAATCATACCGCTGGTTCATTTGAAGCAATAAATACAAATATAGGAGGTGAAACACCAAATACATTGTGGACCTCTACATGGAATTCTATAGGTTGGATAATAATTCTAACTTTAATCCCTCTTAGTTTATTAGTTGGGATTATTGGGGTTAAAAAAATAAAAACCAGAGAAAATAGATTAAAAAGAAAAATACCTGAAAGAATTCAATTTAGTCGTCCAATGAGTATTTTAACGGACACAGTAGATATAACATGCCCAGTTTGTAAAACTTCCAAAAAAATTAATATGTCAAAATTAGCTTTTCTTAATCCAAGTGGAATATCAACCGTATCTATTCCAAAAAATTTAGTCTGCGATCATCAATTTCTAGTTTATGTTGATAACGAATTTTTGGTTCGTGGATATGAATCAGTAGATTTTGAATTTGAAACGGAATCTTAATTTTTTCCTCTTTTAAAAATAATAATTTGGAGAATTCTAAGAATCAGATTAAGGTATTCTCTAACATTTTTACAGATTATTTTTCCATAGGTTAATCTTAATTGGATAAATTCACCGTTAAAATTCTTTTTTTTTATAGATGTTCATAAGAAAACGATTTCATTTATGTTTCCTTCTCTGTTGTTGTCTCCTACTTCAATATTCTGTTTCTTGGATTTCTTTTTCTAATTGCATTAATCCTATTTCATCTCTTCCAGCAAATTTAAACTCTCCTGTAATTTTACTTTCATTTTTATTTCAATATCTAAAATACATTTAAATACTCTTTTGTTTTAATATTTAATATATCTAAACTTCTAGCATTTGCTATTTGTTGGGTAATATTCTCTTTTTTCCTTGCAATTGTATTTTTCTGGCTATTTGGCGTGTGGTTTAAAAATTTAGATTTTTTTATGCATTTAGGTTTGAGTTTACTCGTTGGTGCTTTAGCAAGTCTCGCTTTATGTGGATTGGCTTGGACACAGGTAAGTTTCTAGGTTATGTTGATAAGGAATTTTTGGTTCCTGGACACAGGTAATAATGAGATAGAAATAAAAAAGCTTGATATCTATTAAGCGTTCTTACAACAAAGTAAGTATAAATATTATTACAAACCAAATAAAATTAATAGATTCAAAAAATAAGTAGTAGAATTACGGTTATAAATAATTTTTAATAATATATAGAGAGGAAATCCTTCATCTTAACCATTCTAAATTTAATATTAGCATTAAATTCTTTTTCTTTTTCGAATCTTTAGCAAATAGTTAACGATTCCGTTATAATATTATTGACTTTCAATTTTTGTCGGATGGACATTAACCATTACACAAAAAATTAAGTTTTTTTGTCGGAATTTAAATCTTAATTATTAATCTATTATTAAAAACTTCAGATAAATTAAATAAATACGAATATTAATCTTATAATAAAAAACTCAAATTTAATTAGAACCTCAGAAATAGGCAACCATCTCGTTGAAAATAATTAGAAGATTTCAGAAAAATTTAAAGAACAATGTTCCGAAAAATTTTACAATTATTTCAATATTTGGAAATAATTGAATTTAAAGAGGAGAAGTGAATTGTCTTATTTAAGGAAGAATCAAGAATTAATTGATAACTCCTCTTTAGAAAAAGATGATGACACATTTTTTGCAAAATTCATTGGCAGAGAGGCTGATCCTTTAGAAAATCGTAAAAAATCCGATATTGATAACGATATCATATCGTTATATACGAAAGAAAGGAATTTTAACGAGTATTTCTTATTGATCCAAGATATACATAATGTTTTATTACATTGTAAGGATCTTACTTATCAAGAAAAATTTGAATTATGTACCAGAGAAAGAAGTCATATGAAAGGGTATTTGAGGGAAGTGTTAAAAAGAATTTTTAAATGAATTTTTTTTATAAAAATGTTTATTGATATATTTAAATCTTATTTTATAAGTGTTTTACAGACTCTAAAATGAAAATAATTAAATGACATCTTTCCGTTTTATAACATGATAAATCATGAAAAGAAACGATTACAAATTTGACGAATTTTTTAATCGTTCAAATACACAATCAGTGAAATGGGACCTTACAGATAAGATTTTTCAAAATCCAGATTTATTACCCTTATGGGTGGCAGATATGGATTTTCTTACACCGCAACCCATTAGAGATGCAATTATCAAACGTGCTAAACACGGTATCTATGGATATACATATTTTCCTACAAAATATTATGACGCAATTATAAACTGGTTTCAAAGGCGGCATAATTGGGTTATAGAAAAAGAATGGTTAGTATATACTCCAGGAGTAATTCCCGCTCTAAATTTCTCTATTCAAGCAATGAGTAAACCAGGTGACAAAGTAATAATTCAAAATCCTGCATATCCCCCCTTTTATAGCGCTGTTAGGAATAACTCTCGCTTAAGGTTATTAAATCCTTTAATATTTTCTGATGGGCATTATGAGATAAATTTTGGAGATTTAGCTTTAAAAAGAAAAGACTCTCGAGCAAAGATCCTTATTCTTTGTAACCCACATAATCCTACTGGTAGAGTATGGACAAAAAATGAATTAATTCGTCTTGGAGAAATTTGTTTAGAGAATGGAATTTTAGTTCTATCAGATGAAATTCATTGTGATTTGATTTACCCTGAATATCAGCATACGCCTTTTGCTTCGATTTCAGACGAATTTGCTCAAAACTCAATCACATGCACATCACCAAGTAAAACTTTTAATTTACCTAGTTTACATGTTTCAAATATTATTATACCAAATCCAAAAATACAAGAATTGTTTAAGAAAGTTGTGCGAAGTATAGATATAAGAGAACCTAATTGCTTTGCCTATATTGCACTAGAAAAAGGATATAATGAATGTGAAGAATGGTTGAATGAAATGCTTCGTTATGTAAAAGATAACTTAGAATTTCTAAAAAGTTTTTTAAAAGAAAAGATTCCAGAAATTAGTGTTATTGAACCTGAAGGTACTTATTTGGTTTGGCTTGATTTTCGAAAATTAATTTCGGATTCAAAAGAATTGAGTAAATTTTTGCTTAAGAAAGCAAAAGTCGCATTGTTTGAAGGATATATATTTGGTAAAGGCGGAAAGGGTTTTGAAAGGATAAATATCGCATGTCCACGTTCAATTTTAGAAGAAGCTTTAAAAAAAATTGCTCAAGCTATAAAACATTAATGTGCTTTTCTTTTAATATCTATTATTATTTTTCTTGCTTTAGCTGGTGGTAGTTTAAGATATACTAGTAAAATAATAACAATATTAAGGATAATTAAAAAAATACTATAATTTTTTAATTTTTAAGTAATAATTATCTCCTTCTGACTTAAATACTAAGACTTCACCATCATGGCTTTTAATAAATCTTTTTATGTTTTCACCTGCTTCGCAGAAATCGCCCGAAACTTCAAGAACATCTCCACTATTCATCTGGTTCAACATTTTTTTGGTTTTTGCCACTGGCATAGGACATACTAAACCAGTACAATCTAGTTTAAGAGTATCTGGAATTTTTAACCACCTCTTTCCTTATGCGAATATGATATTATCCGCTTCTTCGCACATTTCAAGAAATCCATTCATGGTAGTTTTAGACACATCTACCATTAACTCATCTTCAGACATTCCTCGAGCTTTCATGCAAACTCCACAAGCTAAAACCTTTGCTCCCTCCTCGATTACATCTTTTAGCCATTTGCCAACATTATCATACGTAGTAGGGTCTTGATTTTTCTTACCAACCCAGATTCCGTCTTCAACGAGGAAAATGTTTATTTTATGTCCTTCTAATAGAGCTGTATAAGCGAATCTGAGCATTGTGTAAGGTCTTTCTTTCGTATACTGACCGCTGCCAATAGCAATTGTAAAAGTTTTCTTTTTTTCCAACATTTTTCCTAAATATTTTATGACATGAGATTTAATAGTATGAATAGATTTTAATTATTAAATTTTTTCATTATATTTATTTAAAAATTTCATAAATCAAAATTAAAAATTATTTAATGGAATCTAGGAATAATTGCTTCGATATTTGGCATATTTACATATTTTGGCCAGCGCTTTCACTGGACGATCCCAAAATTTGAAAACGATTCCCCCCTCTTTTCTTATTTTGTTTGACCAAGTACTAGCGAAATTTTGAGTATTAATGTATATAATAGGGATTGAATATTTCTGAGAATTTTTAATAGTTGGAGTAATTATAATTTTCTCTAAGTCTTTTAGTTGTTCAGCAAAATCTTCCCGGAAATCTATATATTTTGAGATTTCATATTGTTGTAATCTCGGGAATTCGTAAAAGAATCCTGCTACGCCAAATAATATTATAATATCAATTTCTCCTGATTTCATTAGCATTTTAGGAAATTTTATATAAAAATTTAATATATTAGTATCAAAAGTCACATCAACAGGATTACTGCAGTTCGCAGTTGGAGGTAAAAAACCTTTAAATTTTTGTTGGAGGGATTCTGATAATTCAGGAACGACTAATCCTTCCCTCTCAGCATTATTAGAAACCATAGCTCCTGGTCCTCCAAAATGGGTTAAAATTCCAATACGGGTTCCTTTAGGGTATACTACATTCGGTTTAGACAAAATCGATGCAATATCTAAAAAATCTTCTACATAATATGTTTGAATAATATCTGTTTCACTGATCATAGCATCAAATAACTTAGTATTCCCTGCCATAGAACCCGTATGGCTTCTTATTGCTCTATTTCCTGCTCGGGAACCACCGCCATACATAGCTATGATTGGTTTTTTTAGCGTAATTTCTTTCGCTAATTCTATAAATTTTTTTGCTCTTTTTATTTCTTCAATATATAATCCAATTACATTGGTCTCATCATCATCTTTAAAGTATTCTAAAAAATCTACTAAGTCAATATTGGCTTCATTTCCAATAGATAAAGTTTTACCTAAGTTTAAATCTATATACTCAGGATCTCGAAATAATTGGGATGAAACTGTTCCACTATGACTCACTAAGGAAAATTTACCTCGTTTAATTTGGTCATTTATCATCATATTGAACGATTTTTTACCGTCTGGATCAAGCCAACCATTATAAATACCCAGGCAATTAGGCCCAATGAACCTTATCCCATATTCGTTGGCGATTTCAACAATTTCCGCAGTAAAGGTGTTCCTGTGTTCACCAACCATTTCTCTGAATCCTCCCGATACAATAACAAGATGTTTTACACCTTTCTCAGCACATTCCTTAAAAATTTGAGGAATAACTTTAGAAGGTATAACTAGAATAACGAGATCTGGTATTTCTGGAACATCTTCGATTTTTTTATAAGCCTTATAACCTAGGACATTGTCCAATTTTAAGTGGATGGGATATATATTCCCATCAAATCCAGAGGTTACGATCCTAAGGAACAACATACTACCCATTTTTTCATAACTATTACTTGCTCCATAGAAGGCTATACTTTTTGGATTTAATAAATCGTGTAAAAAGTGAGTCGACATAATTTAAATCTATGAATTCTTAAAAAGGATTAATACATATTAATTATAAATTTTAATACTTTCTAACTTTAAAACTTATAGATTTAATGAACATGTTAAATAATAACATTTAAAAATATATGTGGAATTATTAATTAGTCCCAATAACGAAAAGCATTCAAATTTTTCAAATAGAAAGTAATTATAAATGTGATTTCTTTAATAGAAGTATTGAAATAGAATTGTATTTGATTTTAAATTAAAATAGAATCCTTTTGAGTTGATAATTAATTTGAATATTGAATTTTTAAGAAATTTTATAAGTTTGACAAAGTATCAGAGTTTTTCAGATTTGGCAAGGGACCTTTCAATATCCCAAAGCACATTATCGCATCAAATTTCTCAGTTAGAGAAAGAATTTGGGGATATTAAACTTATTGATAGGACTACAAGAAAATTCACATTAACACATCTGGGAGAAATTTTTTTAGAATATGCTGAGAAAATTATTGCATTGTATGATTCGTGCAAACAAGAACTTTTAAAATATAGTACGAATATTAGCGAAGATATTTTCATTACCACTTCTACGATTCCAGGAGAGTATATTTTACCAAAGTTTATAACAAATTTTAACAATAAATATTCAAACGTAAATTTCCAAATTTTAATAAATAATTCGCAAGAATCAATAAATTTATTGAATAAAAGTAAAGCTGATTTTGCAGGTATTGGTAGCTTTATGAATTATAAAAAAGAAAAATTCGATTATATAGAAATTGGAAGGGATGAGATGGTATTTATTTGCTCTCCTAAACATGAAATATTAGAAAAAGACGAAAGCCAAATTAGGTTCGCTGAAATCATCAAATATCCTTTTATTAATAGAGAAATAGGCTCAGGAACTCGTAATATTATTGAACAACAATTTTCTGAATATGATTTATTGAATTCTCAATTAGAAATAAATGACAATGATTCAATAATTTCAGCTGTAAGTGAATCTAATAACATCTCTATTTTAAGCTCTTTCATTGCTAAAAGAGCAGAAAAAGCTGGTTTAATTAAAATTTTGAAAATTAAAGAATATCCTGTTATAGCAAAGAGAGACTTATTTTTTATTAAATTGAAAGAAAAGGAATTAACAGGATTAAAAAAAAAATTTTGGGAATTTTTGAAAACTTAATTTTATTTCATCATCATTGTTCCCTTATCAAAATTTAGTAGAGCGTTCCACTTTTGTACGACAGGATATATCCCATTCTTAA
Source organism: Promethearchaeota archaeon (assembly GCA_030605085.1). The sequence continues at coordinate 22,253 of JAUWBH010000034.1, forward strand.
TTAAAACTATTATAAAGACACTAAAGAAAATATACATTGCTAATCCAGGAAAGAATCCACTAAATATATCTACTAATGATATTGACTCTAAAGTTATTGCAGAATAAATCGTCGATATTGTGGCTATTAATGCGGAAAGAAAAGAGATTAGAAATGCTGTTCTTTTACTTATATCTAATTCAACGAAGCCTATCTTTAAATGATAGTGTTTAGGTTGAACCCAAATCGATAAAGCAGTGTTGCTAATGGTCCTATTCTCAAAATCAACATAAATATATAACGTTCTTTTTTCGTTTTTTACTTTAAGTTTTTTCTTTTTACCAGACTTAATTGGAAGAACTGAAAAAATCATTACAGGCGGATTGACAGAATCTTTTTTAACCACAACCGTCCCTGTTAGCGGATGAACTTCAAATCCTTCTCCTTCTATTCTTATGTTTAGTTTAGGAGGTTCCTTTTTTGTTGTCGTTATTTCCAAAGTTGTTGTGTATATCGCTTTACCCTCTTCGTCCATTATTTTTAATTCTCCATGAGAAAAGAAAACATAAAACAGATAACTCTTTTGCATCATCATTACGGAGTAATATTGGAAACCCATATTGATATTATATGTTGTTGGTTGAGGTACTGTTGCATGTGGGGCTAAATCTCTCCTTACTGGTTCAATTGGTTCATCCTTACCTCCTCCCATACCCGATTCAGGAGCTCCTCCTGGTGGACTTCCACGATAATCTTCTGAAGCCTTGGGCTCGGCTTTTAGCATATCAACTTCCGAATCCTCAAGAAATTCTTCAGCCTCTTCTTCCATAGAAGGTTTAGATAATTCAGAAACATGTTTTTTAGGGCTCTCTTTTTTTCTTTTTTTCTGTTTCTCTTTTTTTTTATCTTCGTCTAATTCTAGCCTCTTTTCGGAGACTTCTATAGCTCTTGTTTTATCCTTCAAATCACTGATAAGAGTCTCCTTTTTTTCTATAACATCTTTTAATTTTGTTTCTTCTGATATTATTACATTATTTAAATCCAGAAAATATATGTCTTTGCGTTCTATTTGAGTCTCTCGCAACGATATATGTATATCGTCCAAAATATCTTTAACTTTTGTTGATTTTTTATAATGTCCTACAAACGTATAGCCAAGAATGTTATCAATAGAAAGTATTTTAGCCTTTTTATCGTAAAAAATTTTATTAATTGATATTTCAAGTTTTGAAACACTTGTAGTTGATTCCATATATCTCCCTCCTACTGTTTCTTTTAATTTCAATTGTTTTTTTTAGTAGTAGGAATATAGAATGATAAGAATGTAAAATATATTAAGATTTATGAAAAAAGTAAAAAGAGGTTTAAGAAGTAAAATCTCTAAAATAAGCTTTAAATTTGAATAACTCGCCCTGAAGATCTTTTAATTTTTTTATATCGGCATCTTCCCCCATAACATTTTTAATGGCATCGTTGATTATTTTAATGTCTAGATTGGAAGTTTGATCCTCGTACGATTGCTTCTGTAAATCTCCTTCCCAAGGTTTAAGTTTTGGAAGAGATTCTATAGGTCTCAATTCCCAATTGATTAAATCTTTATATTCTTCAGAAAGCGGCTTCAGATTATCTTTATTCCATCTTCTAATAATCCAAGGAGCATAATCGTGTAATTTATCAAAATCAAGAGTTAAATCATCACGCCACTCGTATTGATGGTTCCAGTTTGCTATAGAAATAAAATTGTCGTTTTTGGACCTTTCAGACGGAAAAAATCTCCAAGCATTTTGATTAATATTTTCATTCGTAAAAGGTTCTCCTTCTCCGTATTGGAAAAAATAACCTAAATTTTCTAATTTCTTTTTTTTATCGCTACTTAATTTAAAATATATCTCAATCTGAGTAATATCAATTTTACTTTTTAAAACTTCCTTGAGATATAACTTATAAATTATATCTTTAGCTTTATTTGGATGACATTTTCCTGAAAAAACTGGATGGTAAGTAAAACAGTAAAAATCCGAATTGTCTCGATTATAGATTTCGACCCAACATTCTATTGGTTTGATGTACACATTTGATTTAAAATAATTAAGTATTAATAATCCTTCTAATACCCCAGATATAACGACTACACTAATCAATACAATTAAGTTTACATTACCCCCCATTAACAAAAATGAGAGGGCTATATAAATTAATAAACCACCAGCTACAAAAAAAGATGCAATTAAAGATTTGTGTGCTTCATGTTCTTTATCTTTTTTTGAATACAACATAACGGGTGCCAACTTAATTACAGGTTCTATACCGTAATCGTTTACAAATTGTTCAAATTCCACCTTATTCCATTCTGAGCTTATCATTTTTATATCAGTTGTTTAGAGCATTTATTTTAAATACTTTTTCTCTCGTTAAAAAATCTATATAATGGAATTAAAAAAAAACTTCTCTAAAAATTTATTTGAAAATAACTATAATTTATATAATGATTCCGTTTTTACTTTAGAATTTAAGATATGCTAAAAATTATAAATTTAACTGACCTTGAAATTTTTAATTTAAATATATCATTTTAGTATTTGAAGCTAAACATGGTAGATTTTGAAAAATTTTTAAACTATATTAAGATCCAAGATTATTACACAGGTCAAATATCGCATATTCACCACATCCCTGAAAAAAAAGCAAAATTTGGGATCTTAAAAAAACCTTTAAGAAAACGGTTGCAACGATGGTTAGACAACAATAATATAAATTTATGGGGACATCAGGCAGAAGCAATTAATGCAATCCGCGATGGTAAAAATACAGTAGTAGTCACTTCCACAGCCTCCGGGAAATCTCTCTGCTATAATCTTTCCGTATTACAATCTATTTTGGACGAAGATCCTAATATCACAGCTCTTTATATTTTCCCAACAAAAGCCTTAGCAAGAGATCAATTAGCGGTCTTATCAAAATTTATGTCAAACACTAATATTAAGACGAGTAGAGTCGGAATTTACGACGGAGATGTTGGCCCCAACGAAAAAAGACTAGTTTTAGCAAATGCAAATATTGTGATTACGAATCCTTATGGATTGCATTTTTATTTGCCATGGTTTAAACAAAAATGGAGTAGAATATGTAAGAATCTAAAATATATTGTCTTAGATGAAATTCACGTTTATAGAGGTATTTTTGGGTCAAATTTTGCTTTATTATTAAGAAGGTTAAAGAGAATTCTTGAAACATTTAATGTAAAACCTATTTGGATTTTATCAAGCGCAACCATTAACAATGCCAAGGAATTTGCTGAAAAATTGGTTGGGGAAAAATTCGTAATTGTTGATAAAGACGGTTCTCCTTCTGGTGCCAAAAAAGTTGTTTTATGGGATCTTCCTTACGACGAAACTTCCGGAAAATATAGGTCGGCTCATCAAGAAACCAAAAACCTTTTTGTTAGTCATTTAAGGAAAGAAATTCAAACTTTAACTTTTACGCTTTCTAGAAAAATGGCTGAATTGCAAGCTATTTGGACCAAACAATCGTTGCCTACGATAAAAGAGAAGATTGTGAGTTATAGGGCAGGCATCAGCAAAAAAAAGAGAAGAGAAATAGAAGTAAGTTTTAAGAACAAAATGCTTCTAGGGATTAGTTCTACAAATGCTTTAGAATTAGGAATTGACATCGGGTCTTTAGATGCCACTATAATTTCGGGATTTCCGGGGACTTTATCTAGCTTCTGGCAGCAAATAGGAAGATCCGGGAGGGGTGTAAATTTATCTTTATCAACTCTAGTTCCCATGCCAGACGCTCTCGATCTATTTTATGTCCACAATCCAGATATTTTGTTTGGTCCCATAAAGGAGGAAATTCTAATAACATTAAGTAATAAGTATATTCTTAAAAACCATTTATGCTGTGCGGCTAAAGAAATTCCCATAAAAGCTGATGATTATCATAAATTTGGAATACAAGACACAAATAGAGAGTTATTTAACATATGCCTTGAAGAATTAGTTTCAGAAGCCATGTTAATGAAACGAGGAGAAAGATACTTTTGGAAAGGTGGCTTTTACCCTAACGAAAAATATGGGTTAAGTAATTTATCTAACCAAACTTATCAAGTAATTTTAAGAACTCCCGAAAAAGAAGTTTTTCTAACAACTGAAGACGAAAGTTATGTGTTTAGAGATTTACATTATGGGGCCGTTTATCTTTACGAAGCCGAAACCTATCTTGTCGAGGAATTGGATCTCCAAGAAAAGAAAGTGTATATCTCTAAAGCTTATGTGGATTTTTACACTCAATCGCTAAAACATACAAATATCACTCCAATTGAAATTTTCTCTCAGAGAGAAAGTGGACCTAACAATAATATTAAAGCCTTTTTTGGAAATGTGAAAGTTGAACACGAATATTATTCCTATAAAGTTATAGACATTCTAACTCAAGAAATACAATCCAGATTTCCTTTAGAAGATCTTCCAATCATAGAATTCGAAACTCACGCGCTGTGGTTTTTAATACCGTTCGAATTTCAAAAAGAACTTGAGTTAAAAGAGCACGACCTTGGAGGGACTGTACACGCAATTGAACATGCTATGATTGCCATGGCGCCAGCGTTAGCTCAAATTTCCCGATGGGACCTTGGCGGTCTTTCGATCGATTTCGATCCGGTTAACCAACAACCAATAATTTACATTTACGACGCATATCGAGGTGGAATTGGAATTTCAGAATCTTTATACAATAATTTAACCGAATTATTAAGCCTCACTCATAAATTAATTAGTTCATGTAGCTGTAAAACGCTTGATGGATGTCCTGGCTGCTGTTTATCCCCTAAATGTGGTAATAATAACGAACCTTTAGATAAAAAAGGCGCTCTTTTTCTTTTGAAAAAATTACTATACAACTAATTTATATTTGGATATATATAACAGAATTATATCATAAATTTTGAGTTATGATTTAGAAAATTATAGAAAATTATAACTTATTCGATATCTTTTTCTTCTTTGTTGAGTTTCTTCAAATGGCGCTTAAATTAGTTTTTGTGAGAGAATTAAATTATTAACTTTATCAAATGTCTTCATAAATTTCCGAATTATTTCTTTTTCAATTGAAAATACTATTTATTAAATATTTTCATTACACTAAATAAATTTTAATACGATTAATTTTCATATTCTTATATCATACAAATATAATTAATTAAACAAATTCGAGTGTTATTATGGAAACCCAAAAGAACGAATTAGAATCTCAAATTGATAGCGTCATCGTGTACCAAACTGGTGTTCAAATAAAAAATATAGGAACTGTTAATCTTACAGAGGGAGAACAAATAATTAATAATTAATAATAAAAACCCTCATCCTGTCAACCTATCCGTTCAAGAATTAGAGACTGAAAAGAAATATTATTGGAGTTGCGTTGCCCCTGAAAATGTAATAATTCAAGATACTATTGTGAACGGCGATCTTTTATTATTAGCTGGCAATGTTAAAATATATTACTTAGAAGAATTTTTGGGTGAGACTAATATCTCTGTAGTTGCACCGAAAGAGAAATTTAAACTCGGTACGCGGGTTTCGTATGATTTAAAAATTGATAAGAAACTTATAGATAGATCAAAAGCTAAAAAGGTTGTTAAGGGCAGGTTAAAGAATAATTATGAATATAAGATTAACATTAAAAATCTAAACAAAGCGACAGATGAATTAACTATATACGATAAAATTCCACATTCGTCTTCAGAAAATATAAAAGTAGAAATTGAAGAGATAAAACCTGAGCCAGATAAAAAACAACTCGGTGTATTAAAGTGGAAGTTCAATTTAGAGAATGTAGAAGAGAAAATTATTCATTATAAGTATTATGTTGAATACAAAAAAGGAATTAATATTACGCCGTCATTACCCTAAAGTCTAAATAATCGTAAATTCTAATTTCTTTAAAAAAATTATTAAGATTTTTTTTCATTCATTTTGACATCCCCAAAATGGGGATGTCTCGAGATAAAGATTATTTACAATAATATTTAAAAATTATACCCACGCACATGGGGATGTCTCGTAATCCTTTACTCTGGATTGAATAACCTTTTTATTATACCCACGCACATGGGGATGTCTCGCAGAGATGTGGCAAGACTAAAGCATAGTCTACAATAATGCCTTCATATACGGGAATGCTTGTATCTATCTGGCAAGTCCTAATGATAACGAAATTTCTGGAAATAATTTATCCAACAGCGATAATTATGGCCTTCACTTGCCTTATTCGGATAAAAGAGAGAGAAGAGAAAAGAGAGATTATCTTAACCAACTTTAATCAACTGTTTTCCAAGTTGTCAATGCTTTCTTGGACTGCTTTAACCTCATTGGTTATACCTATTTGCTTATAGATTTTTAGAGCCTGCTTTAATTTCTCAAGTGCTAAGTCCTTTTCTTTCTTTTTTCCATATATGATTCCAATCCACCAAAGGCTAAGGGCTTTTTTAGGCAGATCCCCGAGTTGTTCATCTATTTTCAGCGCTTCTTTATAGTATTCAAGGGCTTTATCATAATCCCCCCTTGCATAGTAGATAAACCCCCCGATGTTGATGAGGATGGCTTCTTTATGACGGAGGTCTCCGAGTTGTTCTGCTATTTTCAGCGATTCATTGTAGTATTCAATGGCTTTATCATAATCCCCCCTAAAAGAGTAGATAGTTCCGATGCTGCTGAGGCAGCCTGCTTTACCAGTGAGGTCTCCGAGTTGTTCATCTATTTTCAGCGATTCATTGTAGTATTCAATGGCTTTATCATAATCCTCCCTTGCAGCGTAGGCAAACCCGATGCTGAGGAGGCAGCTTGCTTTACCTTTTAGGTCTCCAAGTTGTTCATCTATTTTCAGCGATTCATTGTAGTATTCAATGGCTTTATCATAATCATCCCTTGCATAGTAGATTAACCCGATGTTGTTGAGGTCTCTTGCTTTACCAGTGAGGTCTCCGAGTTGTTCATCTATTTTCAGCGCTTTATTGTAGTATTCAATGGCTTTATCATAATCCCACCTTAGAGAGTAGACTTTCCCGATGTTGTTGAGGAAATAAGCCCTTGCAGCATCATTATCTCCTTTCTCTACAATGTTAAGACCTCTCATGTAGCACCTTTCAGCAGCATTGAAACGGCTCAGATTATCAAATAATTCCCCTGCAAACTGCATCCTTTTATACTCGGTTATATCTTTAAAAATCCCAGTATTCATGAGCCAGTCTTTAAATTCAGGGGTTCCAACTGCGGTTTCTGTTTCAGGTTGTAACAGGCTGTGGTCAATATTTGTTGGTAGGATTGATGAGCACATTATCCCCGATACAAATTTTGCTGTGTTAGTTTTTATCATGAAGACATCGAAACTACCACCCTCGCTTATTTCCAAAAGCATTCGTTCCGTTTTGCCCAGATTATCTTGATCTTGAATCTCACTGAACTTTTTGGATGATACCTTAAGAATTTCCGTTTGCGCGCTTGTTGAATGCTCGACCCAGATTAAAGTTCCTAAGTCCGTTATTTCGTGTAGGACGGGTCCGATGTCAAAATCATCGCTTCCTGAATAACCCATGACCACAAGGATCCGGTTTTTCATAAGGTTGCTGACTGCGGGCTTTTTATACGGTTCGATAGCGAAGGTTTCGCCTTTTTCTCGGTCTTTTCCAAGGGCGGTCATTGTTGTAACGAGCGAATCAACAGTATTCTCTGCCGTTATTATGTTCTTTTTGGAACCGTGAATTTTATAAACAGGATACTTTTTGTCTCTTACTATTTTTGCGGGGTTTTCAAATTTTGAATAGTCTTCTTTTGTAATTACAGGTATTATACTTTCCCTTTCCCTTTTAGGAAGTATTTTTTCAAGAGCGTGCTCAAGCATGTAATCAAAATTTGTTGTTATCACATAGTGTCCACTTATAATTGTACCAGCAAGGAAGAGATGGATGGCATTAGGTTCGGTTGCATGGTCAAAGTAGTCCATGAAATTCAAGCTTTTATCAAAAAATTTCTGGACCTGTTCAACAACTATCTCATATCTCAGTGTATCAAGCGAGAGAAGATTTTTGACTTCATCAGCAGGGGCACATTGTTCAATTAATATTTTGCTTAACTCCCTAGCCGATGAAAGGTTGGCTGGTGGGTCCATAGAGATTCCAGCGCCCACCAAGAAGGTATATTTTCCACCTAAATGGAAGACATCTCCGATTTTTCCCGTGAATTTTTCAAGCATGATATTCCCGTAAAAAAAGTGATTCTAAATTTCTAATCTAATTTTGAAGTTATATGGTGGTAACTTAATCAACTACATTTTATTATACAATTTTTCTATATAAATTTTTGCAATATAATCCAAATATGTATGCTTTCAATCTCTTTTTCGTATTTTAATACTACTATATTTAAATTTTTATAAATAGGGATATTTAAAGACATTTAATTAATTATGAATTTAAATGGTTTAAAAAAGGTGCGCAACTGCCTTGAGAGCTCGCTTATCTTTTTAGAGTTTTCCATCGAATACCACTCAAGAAATTCGGAGTTCTCTTCATAGTCTAAAAGGGAATGATCGTTAAATAAATCGTGAAAACCATCCAAATTATTCCAATTCTCTCCCATGATATAATCCTTTTATTGTAAAATTTAAATAAAAAAACAATTAGTCATAAATTGTTAAGATGGGGAGTGTTATTTAAAAGGTCTATGGTTTTGATCAAAATCGATGAGATAAATCGTTATATTCTCTAAATTTGTATTTACCTTTTTGTCAAGGAAGCAAAATACGGTAATATATTAATCACATCACAAATTGAAATAGCGTGAAAATCGTGTAACAAAAAAAGAATTCAAAAGATTGTCTCCTAAATAACTAAAGAATTAAATTAAAATTACTTTAAGGAGGTGAATTTCCTAATGTTTTTCTAGATCTTCCTTGAGATTCAGATTTTTTTTTATTAAGTCTAAAAGAACTTAAGATTTGACATTTACATAGTCGTAAGAGTTTTTCAATCAAAAATCCAAGACATTATACCATTTTTAACGAAAATCTGGCTAGGAAATGTTGAGAAAAGCAATTATCTTACTTTACTTATCACTATTTATCATCTGATAAAATTCATATCTAGCAAATATTTATATTTTAATCTTATATCATTATTTATATGAAAGGATTGAGTATAAAGAAAGTTATTATTCATCGATCTGGGATTTCTTATTTTATTCTCGAAGGAAAACAAAAAAGTAGCGGAACTTTTGAACTTGAATTTAAAATTGACGAAATGAACGATATATTAAAGTCTCTTTTTGTATTAGACACTAGTGAAAAAGGATTCATTTCTTCAATTTCTTACGATGCCGCACTTGAGACTTATCAACTGTTAGAATCGATAATTCTAGACATTCCAGATAAAGACTCTTTTTCCTCACTCATAACCCAGATTAAAGGAGCAAAAGTTAATATAACAATCGGAAATTCTGAAAAGCTAACGGGAACTATAATGGGAATAGAATCCGTGGAAAAGTTGAATAAAGAAGGAAAGATTACAGAAAAATTATTGATTTTATTAAAAGAAAATGAAATTATTATAAAAATACCTTTTACAGAAATATCATCGCTTGAAATTTTAAATGAGGATATTAAGAAAGATTTAAAATTCTTTCTTGACACCGTAATCTCAGGAAAGAAAAAGGATTCAAAGAAAATCGTCATTAATTGCAAGTCTGGAGGTGATGATGAAGTTGAACGAACCATAGTTGTCAGCTATCTTCACGCCTCTCCGATTTGGAAAACATCCTATAGATTGATAATGAGTAAGCAACAAGCATTAGAGCAAAAGTGTTTGCTATCTGGTTATTCACTCATAGAGAATGTCACTAATGTGGATTGGGAGGAAATTGAATTATCGCTAGTTGCTGGTATGCCCGTTTCCTTTATATATGAGTTTTATCGACCTATTTTTATAAAACGCCCTAAAATTCAACCGCCTAGAGTATTAAGTGCGCGACCAACTGAAATTGAGGAGGGAGTATCGACTGAAGAATATCGTAAATACAAAGCACCACCACCAGCAAAACCCATGGCTGGCGCACCAAAAACTGCAAGAGCCGCAATCCAAGGTGAACTTAAAGAACTTTTTGCAAGGCGACCTGGAGCCCCAGGTGGACCCCCCGCTAGAGGTGCTGTATCTTCAATAATGGCAGATGTGGACGACCAAACGCTAATGAAAAAACTTAAATTTCAAACGTCAACACAAACTAAAGATTTGGGAGAACTTTTCGAATATAACATAACTAATCCAGTTACAATTAAAAGAAAACATAGCGCTTTAGTTCCCATATTAACGGAAGAAATAAAAGCTAAAAAGATATTGCTCTACAATAAAAACGAGCACGATAAAAATCCAAACGCTTGCCTTGAAATCACTAATAATACCGCTTTAACGCTCGAACGGGGTCCAGTAACAATTATATACGACGATAACCTTGCCGGAGAAGCAATTATTCCGTTTTTAATTAAAGACGATACGCGATTATTAAATTACGCTGTAGAGCAGGCCGTAATAATTAATCACGAAGAAAAGACTCAAAATCAAAACATACACAGGCTTTCGATAGGAGCCGCATATTGTTACGAGTACTATTTTACCGATTTACGCTCCGAGTACAAAATTAAGAATAAAACTGACGAAGAGAAAGAGTTATATTTAGATCATCCTAAGAAGCCTGGCTATAAAATTGAAGAAAGTCCCGTAGAGCCCGAAGAGACTCCGAATTATTGGCGTTTCAAATTAAAACTAAAGCCAAAGGAAGCCATTGTTTTTAAAATTAGAGAAAAGAAAGAGAATTATACTTCGTATTATATATGGAATTGGACTAAAGACGACATTTTGAAAAGAGTTGATTTCTATATTAGACAGAGGTTCATTAACGAACAATTAGAAGCACAATTAAAGGAAGTTGGAGATCTAATTGGTAAGAAGAGTGATCTCGTCGATAAAAAATCTAATTTAGAAAACGAAAGGTATAACATGACAGATGAGCAAGCAAGACTTAGAGATAATATTTCTGTATTGGGAAACACATCTCATGAGAATTCCCTTAGAGAAAAATATGTAAAAAAACTGAGCGCTCAAGAAGAGAGATTTGAGAGGATTTTTGAAGAAATTAAAGAATTAGAACGAGAAATAAAATCATTGGATAAGGAAATTACAGAGAAGATAAATAAACTTAAATTAAAATAAATGGCTGATTTTATTTCCAAAAAGTTCTCTATTTTTTAAATTTTTTTGCATATATTAACGAAACAGTAAATTTTTAATAATAATTTTTTTATTATTTATCACAGAATTATTTATTTTTATAGTTAAAACATGTCAGCTAAAACTGGATTTAGAAGCCTTGCTTATCGTAGCGGTTTTGTCTATAATTGGTTTACTAAAAGACTTTACGACCAAAAAAAAAAATTCTTAACCATCTCAAAAATTATTGGCAACAATTCTAAGAAAGTATTAGACCTCCCCTGTGGAACGGGTTATTTAACTCATTTTTTACATCCTTCTACTATTTACACTGGTTATGACATTAACCATAGATTTTTAAAGAAAATAAAAAAAGATTGGCGTAGAGGTAGAATTAAATTAAAAAAAGTTATTTTAAAACAAAACAATATTTTCAACTTTAATGAATACCCTGAAGAAAAACAAGATGTAATTGTATTTTGCGATATTCTCCACCATGTGTATCCAAGACATATAGAATTAGTTGAAAAGACTAAAAATTTCGCAAAAAAAATAATAATTTGTGAACCTATCGCTGTTAGACCACAGGATAACATGAATGGACATGATCTTTTAGCAAGGTGTGTTATAAAGATCATCAAATATTTCCCCGAAAGATTAATAAAAATCAGTGATTTTCTCTTAGGAGATAACGATGGAATTAATACTTATGAAGAGAGGTCGTTATGGAAACATGATGAAGAAAGCCTCAAAGAACTCTACAGGAATATGGGTTTTTATAAAATATATAATATTATGGACGATTATATTGGCGTTTGGGAAGCTTAAATTCAGTAAAAACCGTTAGTTTGATTAAGGATTTGATATTATCCTTTTAATCTAAAATTTTTTCTTGTTCTAAAAAAAAATTAAGATAATATAAAAAGAAAAACCAATATTTAATTAATAAACATCTTTAAAATGGAACATTTTCTTAAGGAAATTAGACAATAATTAGAACAATTCGAGCTGTGTAAGAATATTGAAGATAACTCTCAGTTTATGGGATATCGGAGGTCAAGAACGATTCGAATTTTTTAAAACTGATTTTTTTAAAGGAACTGCCGCAGTTGGACTAGTTGTTGATTTAAGCCGTCCAGAGACATTTAAAAGAGTTGATGAGTATTTAGGAGATATTCGCGAACGGGCGGGAAATATACCCATTATTTTAGTGGGAAATAAAAGCGATTTATTAGAATCTATTGGAAAAAAACTCCCCCGAGAAAGAATAATTAAAAAAGTTAATCAACTCAATTTAATTGACTATATTAAAACTTCAGCTTTGAAAAATGATAATGTAGATATCTTATTTAGAAAATTGGCTCTTCTCTGTCTCTTAGATTTACATCCAAGAATAGGTGAAATTATCTATCCTTCAAAGTATTTCAGGTTTAAAGTATTATTATTAGGAGACGCTTCTGTAGGAAAATCATCGTTAATAAAAACAATTGTAAATAAGAAGTTTGACAACAATTACAAGTTAACAGTTGGATTGGATTTGATGGTACAAGACTTTGAGTTCCCCTACGAGGACTTAACCGAAGAAACTCGCGAAATAATTAAAACAGCTATTTCAAAATATAAAAAACTAACAAAATTAGATCGTAAAAAAGAAAAATTGGCTTAAAACGTTATAACTATCTTATCACTTTCGATTTACTAATTTTTTCTAATTATATGCAAGTAGAGAATTATACATACAGTTTATATTATAATCTCGTTTCCTTGGATATCTGCCCTAACATATAAAACCATTAAATCTTTCTACTTTACTCGTCTTATGCTCTGTTAGATTCCAAAATATTTAAAATACATCCTTCATATCAATTCTAAATTTTAATAGAAACAAAAATAAATTATGCAACATTTATAAATTCACCAATTTATAAGGTGTTAAAAATGAGTGTAGAGAAACTCCAAGAAGAAGTTGAGACCCTCCTGGATAATAGAGACAAAATAAAAATAATGTGCGATACATTACCCCAATGTGAAGAAGATGACGGCTGCGATACCTGCAAAACCTACAAGAAAATTGCTGAAATTGACGAAGAAATTGAAAAAATAGAAGAAAAAATAGAAGAACTACTTGTTGAACAAGAAGGCGAAGTAGAAGAAGTATAAACAGCTTAACTTAAAAACTAAGAAACACTTTTTCTTTTAGTAATTTAATTATATTTCTTATTTTTTAGATTTATTTTACTTGATTTTATTTATTTTTTTAATAATACCATTAAAATAGTCTTAGTTTAAAAAGATTAAAAAACCAATCCATATTCCTTTTTGTGTCATTAATATAATTAAAAAAAAATAAAAAAGGTAAAAATAAATGGTTGAAGGTAGAAAATTTGAAGTTCAAGCCATAAATGACGAAATTCTCGAAAAATTGAGCCTAAAGAACCGATACGCCTTTTTAAACAATAACTTTATGACAATATTAAACCAGCAGCAATTCAACTTTTTCAAAAAAGTTCAAAAATATTGTTTAAGATTTGAGAAAAAAAATAACATTACACACGGGCCTGATGAGGACCTTTACGATTGGATACCTGCCTTCGGAGCGGAAGGCTACATTACAAGAGCGAACAACTTTGAAATGGTAGATGTAAATTACGATGTTTGGGGTTTAGCCCCGGATTTTTTAGCTACCATCGCACTCGACTCATTTGACCCTCAATTCAATATGGGTCGTGGCGCAACGGTACTAGCCATAAATCCACTACACGAACATCATGACAATATTCCAGTACGACTAGAAGCCCTAAAAGAATTAGTCACCGGCGAGCATCCAGGATGTATCTTGATTACCGAGCCGGAAAGGGGCTCTGACGCATTACATCAATTAACTACCTGCGATAAGCAAGAAGACGGAAGCTTTATCCTCAACGGGCAGAAGATATATAATACTAACGCGCCCAAGTCTAAATGGGCGGTGTGCTACGCCACAGCCGAACAGAATAACGCTAACACAATGGCCCAATTTTTAATTAACACTTCCTGGGACGGTTGGAATTGCGAACGAGTTAATATTCCATGGGTGCCGAAACTTTATCTAGGAAAAGAAACTCTCGTTAATCTGAGAGTTCCGAAAGAATACGTGTTAGGAGGCGTAGGGAAAGGTCGAGAACATCTTTTCGAAGGTTTAGTCCCCGAAAGAATAGCCATTGCTACTATGGCCATAGCTCAATGCTGGGGGGCTGTTACTCACGCGGTAATATACGCTAACTTGAGAAAGCAATTTGATAAATTGATATTACTTTTTCAAGGTGTAGGCTTCTTACTTACCGATATGTGGGCTAAAACAACAAACTTATCCTTAGGATTGCTAAAATTCTGCGAAGAATACGATGCTAAAGTGGAGAAATTCAGCGGGCAATTACCTCAGAATATTAGTCGAGCTTTAGTAGCTGTTGCTTCGCAATTAAAATATCAAACCACAAAACTTTCTATGAAAGTTTGTTATGAAGCCGCCAACTTAATGGGCGGAGCAGGTCTTTCAGACAACACTTTAATGCACGATTACTTGAATATTTCCCGAATTCAAGAAATTGTGGGCGGGAGCAGGCAGATTCAGCAATATGTTATGTCTATGGCCTTAAGACAAATTTTTAAAATGTCCGTAACATAAGATAACACTTATTAGCAAAAGGATTTTTAATTTTTTTAATTTTTTTTATCCTTGTCCTTAATTAGAGGAATTAAAAAAATTCGAAAAAATTTTTGACGATAATCTTAGGCATACATTAAAATTGCGTCTTCTTGTAATTCTTTTTTACTCTCCTTGTAAATCTTTTTAATGATAAAAATTAACTCGTTGTCAGACATTGCGTGTAATTCTGAATCGGAATATCTTTTTAGCAATTCTCGATTTAGTTTTTTAATGTTCTTTATATTTAGAACATCGAGAAGTCTTTTTATCTTCAACCTCGTGAAAAAACAGGGCATTACTTTAACCTCCAAAAATTATTTTTTATTTCTATATGCTATTTTATAATAGAAAATACTCTATATCTATTATCTAAATAGGGAAATTGGAAATCAATCTTAATGAATGATTAAAAGGTGGGGTGATTTGGGAAAGAAAAATCTTTTTTTTTTCCAAGTTTATCGGACATGATCTAAACTCGCTTACCGGACATTTACCTATCCCATAGCAAAAATAATACGAGATGGTCCCACAAATCACCCCATTTTTGATTCCCATTTTTGAGGTAATTTACGCCTTATCTAATAAAAATATAAGATATGTATATTTATAAAATTATTCACAAATATAACTAAAAAACGAAAAATTTGAATTTGGAAGTTGTAGAACCCCTTCATTGTTTTGGGGTAAAATCGGTAATATATAAAACAATAAAAAAAGATTTTTCTTCGTCCGATAAGCGATATTTTTAGTTATATATTACCTCGATATTAAAAGTAATATCTGGAAAGAAAAAGAAAATTTTTCTATTTAAATTATATATGGGTGCAAGTTTTTCGTTAATTCTTGTGAATTACAAGGATAGGCTTACACGATTCGGATACAAATATGTAAAGAAGTATTTATCCGAATTTGGAGTGAGAATCCACTATTTAAATAAATTAGATGAGAAAGCTCCTGAAAGCGAAATGGTCGAGGATTTAGTAGCAATCATTCGTTCGTTTAGCGGCAAACTGTATGGAATTCGAATTCTTTTAGAAAAATAGAACTTTATAAAGTAAAAAAAAAAAGGGATAAAAAATATTACCTTAAAAAAATAAAAAATAAAAAAAAAATATAAAATTCCGTCCGATAAGCTTGGCAATATTAAGATATCCCATTATTAATATATAGAAAATTATTGTATTTATATTATACAACCATTTGGATTTTGAAATTTATGTGGATACTCCAATTAGGGGTATCAACGGTTTTTTTAATAATTTTCCTTGGTTTTTGAAATTCTCCTTTCATTAATATTTTTTGTGGATACAAAAAAAATGGCTACAAAAAATCAATACCCTCTAAAATTAAAAATATGAATATTTTTTTTTTCATTATAACCATGATGTTAGAAGAAAACAATAAATATAAAAAAGAGAAAAACGATTCTTGCGTCCAAATTACGATAACTGAAGCAGAAAAAGAAAAATGGGAAAAGTTTCTTAAAGAACAAAAGAAAAATGAGAAAACATCAATTCGAATTAGGATAGAATCTGATATTAAGAATAGTTGGAGAGATTTCGTTGAAAAGAGTGATAAATTCAAAAATGTTTCGCAATTAATTCGTGTCGCTGTTAACGATTTCATCTTTCCTGATTACAGTCATAGATTACTTAAAACAAATCAAATTCCAGATGAATTTAATGCGTGCTTTAAAAATTCATTAACATTAATTGATAATTGGGAAAATTTCTACGAAATAAGAGAATTAGAAGAAATTATTAAAAAATTCAATAATACTGTAAAAAAAGAATGTAAAAAAGAAACGGTTCAAAAAAAATTGTTAGAAATCCAAAATTTATTACTAAAAACTATCCTTGAAATATCGATACTGGTTGAACCATCCAACTTATGAAAGTTAATCCGAAATTATTAATGAATTATCAGTTAATCTCTAATTTATATCTTGGATTTTGCCTAAAAAATTAATACCTTTAGAAGTTATGAAATATTCTTCTTTAATATTTTTAATTAATTTTAAATTTAATAAAACTGGAATTCTTCCTTTAACACACGAAAATGGACAACCAGAAAATAATTGAATCGTTTTAAAATCTTTTGCACAGCGATTTATTGCCAATAAAATATCAATTCCCATATTTCCTAGTAAATATTTTAATTCATCTGGAGATTCTTCATTTTTCTCAATTTTCTCTCCACTTTCGTTTTCCTTCTCTCTCTCGTTTTCTTCGTCTTTAGACATTATTATAGTAAATTTTTTATTTCATTTTAATTATTATCCTCGAATATTCCTAACCTTGACAAAGAATTATCGAAAAAACCTTCCATTATAGGGATTGGTTAACATCACTAACAATTTTTAAAAAATTTTATCATTACTTTTAGAACTGCCAACATAAATGATAAATTTATTATTAAATTTATTCCCTCCCGTTATTTATAAACTCTTAATTTTTATTAAGATCATACCGATAAGCATCAATTTAAAGCAAATAAGACAATTACAGCATGGACTAAGATTTTGATTAAAACTGGAGAAAGTTCCAACGCATCAAAGAATATCAATACATTATGCTAAAATATCTTGAGTCGCTTCTTTAAACTCTAAAAAGCCTCTAAAAAAGATGAAAATGACTCCTGCCGCGAGACCTAAAGATAAGGTCGAAACATAAATAGGGGGAGGAGGGTAAAATTAAAGCGTATAAAACACGCTAACCAAAAGACAAAAATCCAAGATGCGCGCGGGAGTCATTTTCTATACATAATTGAATGGTTAGGATTAAAAACTCGTAAATTAATTACTTTTTTAAAAAAAGAAGGGTAAAAATTAGTAAACTATTTGACTCTCACAATTTGAACTACCACTCACTAAATTGTGTGGATTCCTAATTCATCGAAAACAGCTCAACAAGATTCGGGAATCGTGCTGAGTCTTACATTTTCTCCAAAGGCTTAACTTCCCGCTATTCCATCGGTAGAATTCTGTTTCTTTTTGTAGTCGTTGGTTATCCGACCAA
>JAUWBH010000181.1 GCA_030605085.1 Promethearchaeota archaeon
TCTACTAACTTTATACACTTAATAGGAGAGGATTTACTAAGAAATTGGGATGCGAATTTAAAACACAAGTGGATACCTAAAGCAACTTTATCGCGCGAACCCCTCAGCCAATTAATGTTAAACGAAAAAATCGAGGAGTATAATAAGAACCTTATAGAACAAGATACGATGAACGATATTAAACATCACGATTTTAATGGAGAGAAAGAACCGATTACGAATTCAGGGAAAGACAACGAATTTACAGAAGAAAATTTAAGTTCTTTTAATGAATCAAAAGAAATAATAGACAAAAACACAGTTTTAGGAGCAGATCTTAATAGTCGAAATTCTAACGAAATTACAGAATTTGATAAAATAAATACTGAGGTTGGTAAAAATACCTTAACCATGAAATTTGGTCTCGGGAATATTTACAATAATTATAGTAAGACAAACACCACTCCAATTAGTTTGGCAAAGAAAAGTGCAGATATTCTTTCCTTTTTATCGGAAAATCTTGATCCGACTTTAAAAAAATTTATCGATCAAAATAATTTTCTTACAAAATTGAATGATCCTGATTTTGCAAGAAATTGGGGCAAACAGACTATTGGTGACATTAATTTAATAAAGGATATCTTATATACAAGAAAAGATCATTCTTTTAAAAATTTCTTCAATATTTTTCGAAACGGACTTCTGGTTTATTTAAAATATATTTTGAATTATAATTATTTACGAGCAGAGACGAACCCAAATATAAACTATTTCGATGGTGTTAAAAGAGATGTTTTTAAACTATTCAATTTTTTTGAGAATTTACCATCACCTTCGTTAAAAAAGAAATATAGTAAAGTAATTTATACGCTTAGTGAAATTTTAAAAGCAGAAATTAAAAAAATATTTCCATTTTTAGACTTGGATAAGCTCGATAAGAAAGTTCTCTCGTCTAAGCCAACTATATCTACTCAAAAATTATCGCACCAAGTGAACGATATTATACAAGAGATTGAATCTAAAATAGAGAATTACATTAATCAAGAACGTAATATCACTAAGTTAACCAAATCGTCTATTCAATCGAAATTCAATTTCTATAAAACTTTAAAGGATTGGATTGGAAGTAATACCAATCTTTTAAATTCTTCTTATTATAAGAAGCTACAAGGGATTATTGAATTCTCCATTAAAAATATTGACGCGCTCTCTGAAAAATCTGTTAATCGTTATCATAAAACTTTCTTAGCTTCAATAGAAAAAATTTTAATTAACAATGTTGGAAAAATAATATATAACGCTTTTATTAGTAGAAACAATAGGGATATATTCAAAAACGGTTTTGAGGATTATTTAAAATGGTTAAATGGTATTAAAGAGCTAGATTTAATAGCTAAGATTAAGAAAAATTTAGACGTTCCAAAATCCATAAGACGCGCTTTAGACGAATTTAAAACGGTAGTTTTGAATAATATTGTATTAGATAATGGTTCAATAAAGTTAAATAAAGGAAGTAGATTAACAAAACCTTCCGTTAATATCTGGAGAAGGAATCGGAGATATTTCTCTCAAGCTAACGATCTTTTTATTATTCTTGCGGGAATTTCCGAAAATAGTGCAAGTTTCGATATTAATTCTAAAAATGTAAAGACGATACTTTTAGATAGACAAGTTAACGTTATTCTTAAAGAGATTGAGAATGTGAGTAAGATACCTCTTAAATTAGACCTGCTTCTTAGGTTTTGTCGAGCGTTTTCTTTAAGAATAGGAGTTAATTCGCGATTAGAAATTCTAATGGATATTGTCAATAAATTGGATAACTTTAAGAAATACGATACAAACGTGGTTAATTCCAATAAAATTGATGACCTTTTTTCTTATATCTTTAGCCTTCAAAACTTTCTTTCAAACATTAACTACAAAAAAGCACAGCAAAAATACGAACAAATAAAAGGCAAAAGAGGTCTCAAAAGGAAAATTGGTTTTACCGCAGGAGATTTAAACCGCAATTGTCTAAGTGCGTATAAAAGCTCAAAATTATGGTACGATAATTTGTTAGAATGGGTTGATAAGTATAAATCCTTCAAAAAATTGATTAATCGAAAATATAGAGAATTATATAAGAGGTATAAAAACAAAAATCGAGTTAAATTACTCGACGATAAAACGATTAACTCTTTAGTACAAAACTTTTCTAAGGAGTATAATGTGTTTCTTAAGAATTACAAGAAAACAAATTCAAAAGTTTCTGTTACATATGTTAAGTGTAAATTTTTACGAAAAAAATTTGATAATACTCAAAAAGAGTTTTATAAAAAAGATGGGATAAAATTTGACCTGAAGTCTTCCAAGTCTTTTCAAATTTATCAAGATAGAATTTCACCTACTATCGAGAAATATAATAAAACAATCCTTAGACTTCTCAAAAGAAAAAAAGTTCTAAATAGTAAGGCTGTAAAAAACCCTATTTTACGACAAGAAATAGAAAGACTTGAAACATCAATTAATTCTCTTCAAGTAAAAAAAGATAACCTTATTAAAGCGAAAAATCCGCCAAAGAAATCAAATAAGAAAATTCTTTTAAATAAAGATGTTTATAAAGTAATTGCACGATTCTTCCGAAATTCGCTCCTTCTCCTAAAATTTACCGAGTTTGAGCGTAAGTTTGTACGGAAAAGCCCTGAATTTGATGAGCTAATCGTTCCTGACAGAATTTCTTGTAATAAAATGAATTCGTTAGCAAGAAAATTTTACAAGTTAGGAGATAAAACTAAAAGAGTCCGAACCAAAGACGGGTTAAAAATTTTAGAACCAAAAGAAAGAGAGTACATACTAAATCTTTTTACATTTTTTAAGAACAATGTGAATTTAGCGGTGAAAAAAATTTGGAATTACGGAATCTCAGATTTTCGGAACTTGAACGATATAAACTCCACGTTAAAAATTAAGAATAAAGTCATAAAAAAGTTCTACGGTCTTTTTGTCAATAATAGTAATAAATTCAATATTGACGCTATTGAAAAATATAAATCAAAATTAAATATCGGTACTAAATTTAATAAAAAGTTTATTCCCGGTTCTTTAGGAGCTGACATTGTTCGAGCAATTATGGAGATGGCGTTTAATATTGTTGCTAGTAATATTGATTACATAGCAAGTCTTATTGTTGTGAGTAATTACTTCCATTTTTTAATTCAAGAACAAGACGAGGTAGAAGATGTCGAAGTTCTAGAGGACGAGGAAGACGAGTTAGGAGGAGAAAAAAAAGAGAGAGAGTTCTATAATTTTCTCGAAGTTTTAACAGCGTCCCCGAAGAAAGACGACACAATAGTTCGAGAAATAAAATCTTATATTGCTAAAAATAGGGCTGAAGGTCAAAAAGGAACAGTCGATTCAAGGTTGTTAAAATTTGCCGTCCGAAAGTTTAAAACTTATTTGAAGAGAGAGTACGACTTAGAAAAAGCTAAAACGGATTCTATTGAGCGAAGTAAAATAATTAAATTCTTTAAAGAATTGATTAAGGAAAAGAAAGATATTTCAAATCTGTGTGAGCTTATCAATATTCCCGTTATGAAAGAAAACATTTATATTAGTGCCGCAGGCGGAGAACCTATAAACTTTAAGCTCTCTATTATTCCTACCTCAGATGTAGAAATAGGTTCATCGGGTGTAAGGGAAAGAGACATTAAGGTAGATTATACGATTCATTGTCCTAAAGTTAAAAAACCTCAAAATAACAACGATTGGACTCGATTAAACCTTGTAAGAGAGTTTAAATTAAAAGAGTCTAAAAGACACTTTCAGTTAAAAGATAATTATTCCGATATTATAAACACGATATTCCAATTGAAAACAGGAGAAACTTTAAACCAAATTAATAAAAATCTTTCACAATATAAACCGTATCCTTATCAGTTTAAATTATATAGAGACGCATTTTTATCTGAAAAGAGGTTAAATTTTAATTCGAACAATTGGAGAAGAA
Source organism: Promethearchaeota archaeon (assembly GCA_030605085.1). The sequence goes on from JAUWBH010000181.1 coordinate 3,965, forward strand.
ATTATATTGATAGTCTCTACGATTATTTAAAACAGATAAAAAAGAACACTTCCGTAGATTTTACCGATACAACGCTGCAAAACTTTCTTAGTGCCGAGTATGCGCCTGAATTAATTTCTTTTATCAATTTTTTAATTGATTTCATTAAAAAGAATTTTTCCTTTATTTTTAATTTTCTCTCTTTTAATGAGTTCGAATCGTTGTTAAAACCAAAACTTAAAAAAGGATCTAAAAAGTCCAAAAAGCAGAAGACACCCTCTTTTAAGAGTATATTGTTCAAAATCTTTAAAATCCACGATAAAATTAAAGATAAAATTAAAGATAATACCCAATTCACATCTCATAGAAATTACGAGAGCTTTAAAAACTTCTTGGAGTTTCTCAAATCGTTTCAATATTATTTTTCGCATTATGTAAAAAACGAGACTTTACGTCCCGCAAAGCTGAGGCTCACTCCAAGCGGAAACCTTGAAATTATATCCGCGTGGAGTATTGCCAAGCATCAGCAAAAGGAGATTTTTTCGGAACAGACCATTCCCATAGAATATGACTTTACTTTAGGAGTTGACTTAGGTGTAGCAGAACTCATAACTTTAGATATACGTAATAACGACATGCGTTTAAAAGAATCGGATAAAAATAAGTACATTTTTACGGATTCAGACAAAGATACGTTAAAAAAAAGTGAGGTCAAAATCAATACAACCAATAAAGAACTAAACGAACAATTAGAAAGTTTAAGAGAACAGTATTACAAAACAGGTGGCATAAAAGATCTAATTGACGAAAAAGTATCGAATATTAGACACTTATGGGAGATATACAACGAGAATAATAAAAAATTCGGTACATTACTTTCCAAAAAAGAATTAAAACCGTTTAATATAAGTCTAATACGCAAATATCACCTTGAAACAATCGCTTTAACCGATAAAATCAAAAATAGCCAGTTAGAACTTGCGCACTTAGCTTCTGGATTCCTTAGATATATCTCAACGATATTTAACATTAACGAAATCCACATGGAGATCTTATCTGACTACGAAATTTTAGGGAAAGGAAAGAAATCTCTTAATAGAGAATTATCAAATTGGATTCGTGGTCTCGTCAATTCGCTTTTAAAATATAAAACTGAATCTATTAAAATGGGAGTTAAATGTGTAAGTTCTCCCGCCCACTATACATCTAAAAAGTGTCATATTTGTGAAAATATAGGAAACAGGGGTACTTTACTTGAAAACGGGATTTTTATAGAGAAAGGATACGGTACTGCGTTTAAATGTTCGAATCCGTTTTGTTCCATTTATGGGAAAGTTATGCACGCTGATTTAATCGGGTCTAGAAATATTTCGCAATAGTATTTACCCAGTGGCAGATCTGGGATGGGCTATGTTGTCCAAGTTTTTAATATCTGTAAGTATTTAAAGCTTTTATCGGAAACATCTTTTTTAGATAGAAAATGAAATATGAACCAAAATTCAAATTAAACCATCTCTTTGCATCATTAAACGTGCGATTTGAAAGAATACTTCTTCTACATTTTCACCAGTTTTAGCAGAACATTCGATACAAGTACGTATGGGAATGTTATTTTTTCTAGCTAATTCAAGAGCTTCATTGTTGGAAACTGCTCTTTTAAAATCTAGATCTGATTTTCCTCCGACCATTATAAGTGGGACTTCTTCTTCTTTACTAAGCCCTTTTTTGAATATCTTGTACCATTTATCAAAATTATTAATGGAGGAATATCGTGTAATATCAAACATAAAAATCGCTCCATTCGATCCAGTCACATAACTTGGAAGAAGGTACTCGAACTGTTGTTCTCCTCCGAAGTTCCATATTTGTAAAGTAATTGCCTTCCCGTCAATTTCTACTCTTTTAACATGGAAATCTACGCCTATTGTCAGTGATCCATGCGTAAATACCCCTTTCAAATAGCGATTGACAAGTGAGGTCTTACCTACTCCCCCGTCTCCAAAAACAAGTACCTTAAATTTATTTGCAAGCATACCTTAATGTTATATCAAAATGATTTCGGAAATTTTAATTTTAAGGATTTTATTAAAAATATCTTATTTGATTTAAATATTTTAGTCTTAATATTTTAAAATATGAGAAAATATAAAGATGTTATTTTTCTTTTTAAAAGTGTTTAAGTTAGTTCTGCTTTTTTCATCATTCTTTGAGTAATACTGATAAAAATTTCTTCAATATATTCACCAGTTTTAGCAGAACATTCAATAAAATTCGTTAAATTATTTAATTTTGCTAATTCAAAGGCTTCTTCATAATCTACTTCTCTGGTTTCTTGGAGATCTAATTTCCCTCCTACCATCATAAGAGGGATGTTATTATTATTTTTCCTTAAGCCCTCCTTAAAGGTATTTAACCAATTATCAAAATTTTTAAAAGAAGAATTTCTAGTAATATCGTACATAAAAATACATCCTGAAGAACCGACTATGTAGTTAGGTAAAATGAACCTAAATCGATCTTCGCCAGCAAAATCCCAAATCTGCAAAAAGACTTTTTTTCCATTAATATTTACATATTTTACATGGAATTCTACTCCAAGAGTCATATCTGGATCAACTTGGAACAAATTAGTAAGATAACGATTTATTAAAGTGGTTTTCCCAACTCCACTATCTCCAAAAACACAAATTTTAAATGTAGCATCCAACATTTCTTTTCTCAGATAAATATATCTAATTTACTTCTTAAAATCTTACTAACTAATGGTAAGTTCTAAAATGATTAATTTTAAAAATTATTTCTTTTTTTTCAAAGACGATTAATTAAACTTCCTTAATAAGCTCGAGTTCATTGTACTAAAAGATAATTTGAATTATTTTTTATTCTTTTTTCTCTAAAGAATACTTTTTTAATGGTTGAATAAATTTTTTTATCATTTCACGAGCGAGCTTTTCAAATATTTCTTCCACATTTTCGCCAGTTTTGGAAGAACATTCGATATAATCTGAAAAATTATGTTTTTCCACGATTTCAACGGCTTCTTCACTGGAGACTACTCTCTTAAATTCTAGATCCAGTTTTCCCCCTACCAATATAACTGGAATGTCAACTTCATTTCTTTCAAAACTTCCTTTGAGAGTAGTATACCAATCATTAAAATTCTTTATGCTTGAATATCTAGAAATGTCAAACATAAAGATCGCTCCATTCGATCCCGTTATATACTGGGGTAAAAGGAACCGAAATCTATCTTCTCCACCGAAATCCCATAACTGCAAATTAATTTCTTTCTTTTCGTCTGAAATATCAATTAACATCTTTTTTACATAAAAATCTGCTCCGATCGTCATCTTAAAATCGGTTTTAAACTTGCCTGTTATGTATTTATTAACAAGTGTAGTTTTCCCAACTCCTCCGTCTCCAAAAATGCATATTTTGAATTTTGCGAATGGCATATCTATAATCAGAATTTATATAAAATTTTTATTATGTTTCGGTCTTTACCAATTTTATTTTTCTTATTTTTTTGCATTTAGTGGTAATATTATTAATAGTGCACGAGAATATAACGATTTTTTTTTGCAAATATTTTATTTACCTTTAAATGATGAAAAAAAAAGTTTCAATGTTGAATGATCAATCCTGCTCGTTCCATTAATGCCCGTGTTAATTTGTGAAAAAGAATCTCCACATTTTCGCCAGTTTTAGCAGAACACTCAATATAATCGTATAGATTATATTTATGAGCTAAATCCACAGCGTCCTTGCTATAAACTGACCTTCTATCGTGAAGATCTAACTTTCCTCCTATCATAAAAATAGGGATATCTCGGTGTAATCCTTCTCCTTGTTTAAAAACATCTAACCACTCTGGAAGGTTTTTTAAGCTTGAGTTTCTGGTAATATCAAACATAAAAACTGCACCAGAAGCGCCATCTGCGTATCTAGGCAAAAGAAATCTAAATCTATCCTCGCCAGCAAAATCCCAAATTTGGAGGGCGACTCTTTTTCCCTCAATTTCCATCATTTTTAAAAGAAAATCGACGCCTATTGTCATGCTTGTATCGGTTTTAAAGAAACCACTGAGATAACGCGAGACCAAGCAAGACTTCCCCACGCCACCGTCTCCAAATATACAAACCTTAAAAATTGCGTCTTTTTTCATTTTTTAACGCTCTACAGCTCTCTTTTATACTTTTATACCTTTGTTTCTATATAAATTAAGATAATATATAATTTATATTTTTAACTTTTAAACTTTATATTATAAAATTGAACTATAAAAACACATAATTCTCTCTTAAGGGCTTCTGTTAAATTTCTTTTGTAATTTTAACTTAAAAATCAGAAAAAAACTACTACTACTTATGCTTTTGCTTTCTCTTTAAAGAAATTATTTTATCTCAATAGTATTTCGGTAAAATTCTTTATCTTCTTTGTATGTTAATAGATTAGCGACATTTTTTTTATCAACCCACTTTGCTTCAGGATTATTTGGGTAAATAGGATTTAAAACTTCTTGATTTGTCTTAAATAAAAACATATAAATAATTTTTAATTCAGATATAACCTTGTTTCCCTCGATTTTCGTTTTGCGTCGCGCGTAACTTCCAAGCGCTTTAATATATTTCAAATTAATTATTCCTGATTCTTCGTAAATTTCACGTTTAGCTGCGGTTAACGGGTCTTCTCCCTGTTCCACATGACCCTTAGGAAATGTCCAAGATCTCCCATTATTACTGACAATAACAATCTGATTTTTTTCATTAATTACTATACCCCCGGCACTTTTGGTTAACATTATATTATCGTGAATTTCTGCTAGAATTAACAAATATATTCGAATTCGAGATTCTTTTTAGATATATCTATAAAAAAATAAAATAAATTAAATAAAATAAAGAACACTTTTATGATAATAAAATCCAAATAAAACAATTAAATTAAATTGTTAATTAAATTAATCATTATATGCTTTCCCAATCTCGGAATTTTGAAGAATTGACAAAAATTCTAGACGAAATGAAAGAGTTAGGGAAGTTTAAAGGTGTGTTATTAGCGTATCGAAATGGAGGGCTTATTGCTGAAAATATGGGGAATAACTTTGATGGTGCAGAATTTGCAGCAATGTGTGCATCAGTCTTAGAAAGTGCTGAAGGGCTTGGACAAACTATGGATGTCAAGAAAATCGGTAAAATCATTGCGGAATTAGAAGAGCAGACAATAATAATAAACGAGTGCGATCTTAATACTTTTTTAGTCTTTATAATTGAGAGAGAATCGAAAGTTGAGGTAATTTTTAATAAATTAAACGAATACAGCCAAAAAATAATTGAAAAAATTTAATTTTTTTTTCGAAAGATGGGCATAAATAATCAAACCATATATTTAATATGTGAATAAAAAATTTCTAATTGCTTTGGTAATTTTAATAGCATTTGGGGCATACTCGTTAAAAGTCATTTTATTTTTGTATTGTGTAAAACTTGAGAGAATTGAATTTGAAGTAGGTGATATGGAAATAGACGATTTCGCCTACTGGCTCAGTGATATTGATAAAGACGAAGTTAAAGAGTCAAAATTCGATTTGATTATTCTTGATTATTCTGCTGACGGTTCTGAATCGGAAGAATTTTCAAGTAAAGAAGTTAAATATATGAAATCGTCTGGAGACCAAGAAAAATTGCTTCTTTCATACATTAGCATCGGGGAAGCAGAGGATTATCGTTTTTATTACGACGATTCGTGGGAAGAGGGCGAACCTGATTGGTTAGACGAAGAAAATCCTGATTGGGAAGGCAATTATAAAGTTAAATACTGGGAGGAAGAATGGCAAGAAATTATCTATGAATATTTGGATCGCATAATGGATGCCAAGTTTGATGGAATTTACATGGACATAATCGATGCTTACGAATATTACGAAGACGACGAACCAGACGCAGAACAGTTAATGATGGATTTTGTAGGGGATATTTCTGACTATGTTAAAGACGAGGAAGGCGACGATTTTTTGGTGTTTGTCCAAAATGCTGACGATCTTTTGTCAGATTCAGAATATTTGGATTACATTGACGGCATTGGGCGTGAAGATTTATTTTACGACGATGCCGAGAAAACCGACGAAGAATGGCGCGACGAGGGAATCGATAACCTAAATGAAGCTTTAGGCGAAGATAAGGTTGTTTTAATTATAGATTATCCTATTTCAGAGAAATACGACTTCTATAAAAATTGCGTCGACAACGGTTATTTAGGTTACGCGGCAGAAAAAGATTTGGATCGTCTTAATAATTATTTTCTTTATCCTGCTACATGATCTTATTTAAAAAAAAATTTTAATTAAACTGCATATATAATCAAGTACAAAATACTTAGATTTTACATTAGGTTTTCCTCTTTATATTAAAAATTGAATATGTGCCAATTGCTTTAGCAACGAGGTTTCCATTATTTTTTATTTCTGATTCCATTACCGCAATTCTCTTACCTTTATGAATAACTTTTGTATTACAGGTAAGATTTCCGGATTTAACTGCTTTAAAATAATTAATTTTAATTTCTACGGTCGCACACAGTTCATTTTCGACCAACATTGTATATAGTGCTCCGCCCATACCAGTATCGGCCATAGAATATATTACACCTCCATGCAATACCATGTGAGGATTAAATAAATTCTGATTTACTTCTAAAGTACATTGCGAATAGCCATTTTCCACTTTAGTAAAGTTTAAGCCGATTAATTCTCCAAATGGATTGAACCCCTTTGACTTTAAAGGAAATTTTTTTGACATGATCCTCTCGTTATAGATATTTACTAAAAAATAAAAAAATATAGATTAAATATTATTTCAACTGTTCGTTGAAATTCTATAAAAATATAATTTCTTATAAAATTCAAAAATTTTTCACTCTTGTGGATTATAAATTTTTGAACTTCCTTTTAAATTTTAATACTATTTATTCATCATAAGTATCATGAGTTCAGAGGCGATCATTAAAAATTGGAGATGTTGCTACTCTTTTAAATAATTACATTTTATAGAGATAATTGGATGAAGCAAACCGTAAAATTCAGATTGCACCCGACAGCCTCGCAAGAGCAAAAGTTACACGAAATCTTTACAATTTACAATAAAGTCAAGCGAGTGGGATATAAGCTATTTTATGGATTAAAAGATAGGGAGTTAAAGAAAAATGAAAAACGAGGGCTCGTGCAACCTCAATTGATGGAGATTTGCAATAACAATCCTTATGTAAACAGTATTCTCATCGATTGTGAAACTAAATTAACCCAGCAACAAACTTGGTTAGAAAAACGAGAAAAGTATCTGACACATCAAATAACGACGATTTTGGAGAAGATCGTACAGATAAAGGAAAAAGATAAGAGAGATAGGCGGTTGAAAGGGCTTTACTCTCGTTTGTCATCTGTCCAAAATAAATTACTCACGATACGATTTAAGCCCATTGTATTTGGCACGAAACATTTGTTTCGACAGCGGATTTTAAGAAAGATTAGCAAGGAGGAATTTAAAATTAGAAGAGATTCCTCGTATTGCTGCGTAGGTAAGAAGAAGGGAATTAATTTAAACTTAAAAATCCTTCCAGACATGACTCTTCGGGTTCGCACATTTTCTAAAGAAAAGGGGAGGAAATGGTTGATTATTCCATTTACGGTTAATTATACGCAAGAGAGATGGTTCAACGAAATACTCGGTTTAGAATTATATCAAGTTGAGGTCGTAAGACGATTGATTAAGGGAAACATCCGATATTTCGCTCATATTTCTTATGAAATTCCAGAAGCAGACATTACTCATGGATTTGAATATGGAGCTGTCGGACTTGACACGAATTACAATTTTGTTTCTCTCTGTAATGTGGATAAACATGGGAATTTCAAGAGTTATCAAGAAATCTCCTTTAGAAACTTGCACTCCTATCGTAAAAACAAGCGTGCGGATTATACTAACTATAAGATGGATAAAGTGGTTAATTTTTGTGTCAATAAAAAGAAAGGTCTGGTGATTGAAGACCTTTCCTTCGACCAAAAGTTTTCCTATGGGAAAAAACGCAATAGGAAATTAAGTAATTTTAAGATTTCAGCATTAACTTTATTAGAACGAAAATGCCTTAAAAAAGGGGTTGCTATAAGAAAAGTACATCCTGCTTA
>JAUWBH010000105.1 GCA_030605085.1 Promethearchaeota archaeon
CATTTTTTGCTGAGGAATTTAAAGTAAGAGAAGAATAAAAATTAATTTAATTTTGTTTTATAAATCCTCGCATAGGAAAACAAGGATTTCTTTTACGAACTTTTTGATATCTTTTAATTTTATCGTTTCATTAACACCGTGTGGATTAGAGCCAGCATTTGCCACACCTCTTAAAATAATATCTTGCGTATTTAAAATTTGAGCTACAAAACCTACATCGAATGTGATTGCCATGCCCATGGTTCGTATTTTTTCTTCCGGAATATTTTGAACTAATTTTACTACCTTTTTTATTTTTTGAACATCTGGAGCATTTATGTCTACCTTTAAAGGGGGATAATCGTATAAAAATGTTGTTTTGACATCCAATAAATTACTTTTTTGCTTACCTCTCTCGATAGCATCCATAATTTCTTGCTTAACATCTTCGTATTTCTCATCTGGAATAATTCTTCTATTAATTGTTAATCGACAAAGATTCGGTATGATATTAGACTTTTCCCCTGCCTTGATAACATCTAAGTTTAATAAAGGTGTCATATTGCGTTTTTCAGCGGTTTTTGTTCTAGGAAAGCCAGGTATGTCCTTACTTTGTCGTTCTTCGACGATTTTTTTCAAATTCATGAGTTCTACTAAAATTGGGACCATTCCCTCTAAAGCATTAACACCAAGAAAACTAAGACCTGAATGAGAACTCCTACCAATAGTTTCAACTTCTACATCTAAATCGCCAGCAGCGCCCATTAATATGATGGGATCTATTGAAAAATCCATACAAAAAACTGTTCCTTTAATGTATCCTTCTTCTGCTAAATAGCGAATACCTGGGTATACACCAATCTCTTCGTCAGTACAATTTAAAACTCTAATATTGTACTTAGGAGTAAGATGTAATTTCTCAATTAGCTGAAGTGCTAAAATAAGACAAACCATGGCACCTTTATTATCAGCAACTCCTCTACCATATATCTTCCCACTTTTAATCATTGTGGTTTCAAAGGGAGGAAATCTCCATTTTTCCGTGCCTTCATCATCAGCAGGTACAACATCCATATGACCGCAAAAAGTAATATATTTTTCTTGCCCAAAGTCTTTGGATGCTATAAGATTTACTCGAGGACCTTGTAATGGGAACGGTATTTGTTTAACAAGTTCATCGGGGACCACCACTTCTTCTAAAATTTTGTAATTTAATCAATGATATTAAAAAGGCAGCATAATAAGATCTTCCAATAGCAGTTCTTAATCTGCCCTCTTGATCGAGTTTCTGGTCTTTCCATATTGTTTTAGCAATATCTAAAAATACTTCAGGATTAAAACTTTTTCTCAATGGATCTCACTTAATTAAGTTGAACATTTGTAAAGAATCTTTTATTATAATCGAGGAACTTTTTCTTTTGTTCATTTAGGAGGAAATTAGCAAATTCTTCAATTCTATACCTTAGAAAATCATCTATTTGATCCCAAAAATCTAATTTTTCTTCGATATTCATATTATTAATATTGATTAATAAGATGATTTTTTTTAAATCAGGGATTTCAAAATCAACTTCATAAAATAATTTACAATTGAAATTATATGAATTCTTTTCCATAAATCTAATTAGTGATATCTCAATCTGATTAATGAATTTCATAAATACAGAATTATTCAATATCTTTTTTTTTATATCGTCATCAAATTGAAGGAAATCCTTTCTTTCTACGACCTCTTCCAATTTTATCTCATTACTAGAAATTAGATTTTTATCAATTGGTGCAATTTCAAAAAGATCAGAAATATCAATTTTTTGAGCTATTGATTCTATTAGAGAATTTGGTGTTTCAAATTCAGGTTTTAATTTTTCCAATAATACTGTATTATAATTTACGCTTGGTTCGTATAAACTAGAAGAAGCCTCATTAACTTCATGTCCGTTAAATGCCTCTTTTAACATAGCAAATTTCTGTATTATTGCGTTTTTTTTATATGGATCTTTCTTATTAAATATATCTTTCGCCATTTTTGGATATCGATGACTCCTTAATTCATGGACTTTTATTTTAAAAATTGAGGATGTTTTAGGTAATTCAATTTGTCTAACTACTTTTGGTAATATTTCATTCTCAAGCTCCACAATAAAATTCGCAATAAATTCATCTAATATAAATCTTTTAACATTTGAATTTTGAATATTTGAAAATAATTCCATTTTAAATATCAATTATAAATTATAATTTTTTTTCAATTGAATCTTTTAGACTTTCTTCAATAATCTTTTTTGTTTCTTCTGGTAATTGTATTACTCTTTGTGGAGGTGAAACTTGATATGAAGGAGGATTCCTATAATATAAATAATAAAATCTCCATTGTTTAATTATTTCCCATAATCTTTTGTTAAAATCTTCAATATTTATTTTGTCTTTAAAGTTTAATTCAAAAAGATATTTAAGGTGATTATCTAATTCTTTCTTTAGATTTTCTTTATCTAGTTTTTCTTCTTTATAATATTTAATTAAAAGATACCCGTATAATCTTATTAGCATTTTCAAATAAGAATTTACTAATGTAAACTCCAATGTTCCTGAATGCATCCTGAATATTCGATCGAGAACAGAGAGAATTGTCGCAAGGATTTGATTATATTCCTCGTATAACATCACTTCATTATTCTTTAGAAAGTTAATTAGATAAACTAAAACATAAGATGAAAACTCAATATTATTCTCATAATGCTTTTTCTCTGATTCAGATTGAAGATATTCTTGAATTTTTATTATAAAAAGGTGATATCTTGTCCAGATTAACTCCTCATCCAAACCACTTCTCAAAATATCTTTTAAGGAATTTATAAATTCATTTCCGACTAATTTTGCTGTTTGAAATGCTTTAGGTTCTTGACTACGGAAAATTCTTGAATAGATTAATGATAATTCTTTAATAAGAAAACCAGGCAAGAAAAGGCGATAATCATTAGAAAATAAGCAATTTTCCATTATTCTATTTCCCGTGATATTCAAAGTATTGAAGTCCTCATTATTAAGTAAGTCTCCGCAGATATTCACTTCTTGTCTTATAATTTCTTTTATATCGAACTTTTTTTCGATATTCATTAATAATCAAATAATTTTAAAATAATTAAAATTATTTATAACTTACATATTTCTCTTTAAAATCAGATTGGACAATCAATTCATTATCTACCAAAACTTATATTAATTTGGTAAGTTCTGTTAAACATTTTCCCGATGGAAACATCAGAAATAAGTTTTGGAATGCTATATTAACATATTCAAAAGAAGTTAAAGGAAATTTGGAGTTTGTATCCGAACTACTTTTGATTTTCAATGAGAACACGAAGGATTTTTTTAATTTCAGCAAAATTTCTATGATTCTAAGATTCCATAAAGCTTTTATCTTTCAAAACTTCAGATATGAAATTCCCACTTATGAAACACATAATAAATACTTTAATTTACTCGTAATGATATATCTTTTAGAGCTTTCAGATATAAAGATGAGATCTCTTAATGACTTAAATAATCTTAAACGCAAATCTTATTCTCTCATTTTCAATACTATGGTGTTTAAGGATTTAATTAAATCACATAGGAAAGAAGAATTTGATATACTTTTTACTATATTATTTATTATCAACAGGATTAGAAAAGCTCAATCTAATGTTATTTTTGAAAGATTTGAATTGGTTGATCTTAGTGAAAATGTCTCTAATGAGGGGTATAGATACTTATTCTCAGATAATTTTAGAAAGAATTATTCATTAAAAAGACAATGTTTAAAATTATATAGTTTAATGAAGCAAATTCATTCTTTTGATGTTCAAGGCTGCAATAAAGTTATAGAAAAAATTAAGAATTATTTAGAAAAATGGCGAGAACGAGATTATCACGAATCTTGGCAATATCTTTACCCTTTACATATCAAAGACTTCATACTTTTTACTCTTGGTCTTAACATCAAGAATTTACAATTTTTTGAAGATGCTCGTCTTGAGTTATTTTCATTCAAAGATAAAAAAATTTACATTTATCGTATAGACATTGATCGTCATCATCTAGATTATGATTCTGAGTACTATTTACCCTTTGATTTTTCCCAAAAGTTCGGTTTTATGCCAAAACTTGCTCCCCTTTCTCACGGAGATCATACTAGAATTACAAACTTAATTAAAACTGGATTATGGGACAATGTTGTTCAAATAACTAATTTATATAGGGCTCGTTTAATTCACTTATTTGAGCTAATTTTTCGTTCTTATTCCTTTAGAAAGGATTTCTCTTTCGATTCTGAGTTTAGAAATAAAACTGCGCGAATTAATGGCAAAGAAATTTATATCTGGTCTGGTATAAATAGTCAAACTATAAAAGAATGGACATCGAGGTGGAATAATCGGAAATCAATGTCAGAACCAGAATTTCTTACCACATATTATAATATTTTTTATAAAAACAAATTTATAAAATATTTAAAAGAAATCGAAAAAGAAAATCCTGCTTTTTGGTATTGGTATACGAATTTTTATATTAAGGAGCGAAAAAATTTATTAGGTAATTTAAGTAAATTCTATGGTATATATTAGATAAAAAAATTCGAAGATCTTAAAAGATTGAAACAACTCAAAGATTTTTCCAAAACAATTACATTCCTAAATACAAGATCTTGAATAATTTATACAACTATTACTTTTTTAAATAAGTTTTTTAGATTTATTAAATATTTTTTACATAAAATAAGAATTTATAAGATAATTGTAATATATGTGATTAAATGATGTTTGATAAAGATTATCTGGAAAAAATCAGAATTGAAAAGGAAAAATGGGAAGAAAAAATCAAAAATACTAAAGAACGTGATGTAAAATTTGAAACTGATGCTGGTATACCAATCAAACGGTTATATACGCCTTTAGATGTAAAAGGCGATTATTTAGAAAAATTGAATTTTCCGGGTGTTCATCCTTATACTCGTGGGGTTTATCCAACCATGTATAGAGGGCGCGTTTGGACAATGAGATTATTCAGCGGACATGGCACTCCAGAACAGGCTGAGCAATTCGCTTAGACTTTGGAAGAGACTAATGAACGGTGGAAGTTTCTATATAAAAATGGAGAAACTGGGTTTAGTGCAGCTGTTGATGCGTTAACTTTTAATGGAATCGACCCAACCAATCCAGATGGCGCGCCTGAAGTTGGAACCTCTGGAGTTCCTTTATATTGCATTGATAGTCTATTTGCGCTTACGGAAGGAATACCAATTGATAAAATTAGCGTTGCTTTAGTAGTAGAGCCGTTCACTTCTGCTCCCGTTTGTGCAATGTATTTCAATATGGCAAAAATGCGCGGATATGAATTAAACCAATTAATGGGAACAACTCAAAACGATATTTTAACAATGACAGTCGGTTATATCCCTTATAAGAATTGTCCTCCGAACCATCTCCTCCGTGTAGCATGCGATTTTATTGAATGGACGGTGCCACAAAAAAATGTCCCACGATGGCATCCTATTAATTTTACTGGGTATAATTATAGAGAGGGTGGCATTAGTGCTATCCAAGAGTTAGGATTTGTCTTCGCTAGCGCTTATTCGCATATCGATAATCTTATCGAGAGAGGGTGGAAAATTGATGATTTTGTAAATAGATTAGCGTTCCATCTTGCTGCACATAAGGATTTCTTCGAAGAAGTCGCTAAATATAGAGCAGCAAGAAGAATTTGGGCTAAATTAATGAAAGATCGGTACGAAGCAAAAGATCCCAGATCTTTAGAATTCAAATTTCACGTTCAAACAGCTGGTAGTTCCTTAACAGCGCAAACTCCTAAAGTAAATATTGTAAGAACAGCAATTCAAGCGTTAGAAGCTAACCTAGGAGGATGTCAGTCGCTTCATACAAATTCTTACGACGAGGCTATTTGTTTGCCTTCTGAAGAAGCGGCTCTTATTGCTTTAAGGACGCAGCAAGTTATAGCTGATGAGTCGAGGATTACAAACACCATTGATCCACTAGCAGGGTCGTATTACGTTGAATGGCTTACAGACGAAGTTGAAGAAAAAGTATGGAATTACATGGAAAAAATTGAAAAAGTGGGAACTATAGATAAAGCCTTGTCCACGGGATGGTTATACAAAGAAATGAGAGACGCGTTCCATAGGAGGCGCCAACGCATTGAGAAAGGGGAAGAAATAATGTTAGGAGTGAATAAGTATCCCATTCCTTACGATGAAGTAACGGATGTGTTTAGAACAAGCAAAGAAGCTATTAAAATTGAAGTCGAGAGAATCGAAAAATTAAAAGCAAGAAGGGATAACGCAAAATTAGAGAAGATTTTGGATGAACTCCGCAAGGTTTGTGAAAAAGAGGAGAATGTAATGCCGGTTATAATGAAAGCTACGAAAGAAGGAGCAACTGTTGGGGAAATTTGCGATATATATCGCGAAATTTGGGGTATATGGGAACCACCACTTGCAATTTAATTTAGAATACTTAGTATTTAGTTTGGAGGTAGTATTTATGTCAGATAAAAAAATCAGAGTATTAATGTCCAAACCAGGAATAGACGGTCATTGGCGAGGAGGCATAGTTGTTTCTAGAGCCTTAAGAGATGCTGGTATGGAGATAATTTTTGGCGGATTTCAAAATGTACAACAAATTGTTGAGTCAGCGATTCACGAAGATGTCGATGTAATTGGCTTGAGCATACATTCGGGCGCTCATTTCGCTTATACACAGCAGGTAATTGATTTATTAAAAGAAAAAGGTGTGTTCGACGATATTATGATTTTAGTAGGTGGTGTTATTCCAGCAATAGACTTTGCAGAATTGAGAAAGATGGGAGTCGCAAATGTTTACGGTCCAGGAACAATGGTTAACGATATTGTGGAATTTATCAAAGAAAGAATCAAAAAATAATATTCTTTTTCTCTCTTTTTAAAAAAACTACGATTTGTTTAATCTTTTAATATTATTTTAAGCATTAATTTTTTATTTCGAAATTTATATCATCTTTTATATACGAGAATAACGAGTGATTTATATGTCCGTTTTAGAGAGATATGTTGAGAAAGTTGAGGATTTATTTTCTACTAACGAAAAATATACATTTCTGGTTGGAGCGGGTATATCTATGGACGCACCTACTAATATGCCATCGGCAAGGCAAATTATAAGGAGCTTGCTAAATATGTGTGCCCCACCAGAAGAAGTAGAGAACCTTCTTTTGCTTGATTTATTGAGATTTGAGTTAGTAGTAGAAGTGGTTCAATATACAATTGACGAAGATTTAAGATTTTTAGACTATTTAGAAGTCGTTAAGGAACCGAATCTAATACATTTATTTTTGGGTTATTTAATTACAAAGGGGCATTATGTCGTAACAACTAATTTCGATTATTTAATTGAGCGCGCTTTAATGCGAATACTTCCAGAGAATTTACTTTTTAATATTTATCCAATTATTACAAAAGGAGATTTTATCTCTCTTAAAATGCCGGAAAATCTTATAGCGTCTGGGAAATATCCAGTGTATAAAATTCATGGAGCAAAGCGTAATATTATTACAGGCATAGATACACGGGATTCCTTAGTTACTACAATAAGTGCTTTGGGACGAGATCGAGCTGAAGGCGAAACTTTTGCTATTGAGCCATACAAAAAACCGGCAGTATATAACTTGACAAAAAACCGGACTCTTATAATTATGGGGTACTCAGGGAGCGACGATTTTGATATTGGACCAACATTAAAGGAATTACCTTTTTTAAACCGCGTAATTTGGATTGAACATTCTCTGGGAGATCAAACCGAAATTTTTAGATTCAATCGTACTGACTTATCTGATATCCATAAATATTCTAAAGTTGAACAAATGCTCGCAGAAATTCGGTCAAGTGGAGATTTTGAAGTGTTTCTTATTAAAACAAATACGCGCAGATTTATAGAAAATATGCTCTGGGATATCTTTTTATCTGATATATTAGAAGGTAAATCAATTGTTAAAGAAGGGGGCTCAACGATTCCAGAGTTTCAAGATTGGATTCATCCTTTATTTAAAGATGTTCCTTTAATTAAAAAATATCGCTTAGCTGTAGACCTGTTCTACAAGTTAAAACAAATTGACTCGACCGTCCGCTGTTCTGAAAAAGGTTTGGTAATGGCAGAAAATATTCAAGATCTATTATCAAAATCATTTTTTCTTAATTTTTCTGGTTTAACTAATCAGATAGTAGGGGATTATGATAAAGCATTAGAAATGTATGAAGAGGCACTCCTCATTGACGAAAAAACAGAAGATCTCTCAGGAAAGGCGACTGACCTTAATAATATTGGATCAATTTATTTAACTTTGGGTAAATACAACGATGCTATGGAGAAGTATAAGGAAGCAATGATTATTGCAGAACAATTAGGAGATCTCAATGGAAAAGCTGTTGATTTCAATAATATGGGGAGGATTTATGAAATAAGAGGTGAATATGACGATGCTCTCAAATATTACTTGGAGGCACTCCATATAGCCGAACAATTGGGAGACCTTGAGCGTAAATCACTTCTTTACAACAATATTGGGATGATTTATAGCGCAAAATGCGATTATGATCAAGCGCTAGGACAATACGAAGAGGCCTTAAAAATTGCCGAACTATTAGGAGATCTTTACGGTAAAATTATTCTTATTAATAACATTGGAAGAGTTTATCATGAAAAAGGAAATTTAGATGCTGCACTGGAAAGATATAAGGAGACTGTTAGTATTTCTGAGCAACTTGGTGACCTTTCTAAAAAGGCGGGTTGCCTCAATAACATAGGATCAATTCATCTAGCTCGAAAAGAATTCGATATGGCATTGAATAATTATAAAGAAGCTTTGAATATCGAAAAGCGTCTAGGAGATCCTTTAATGATGGCAATTTACTTAAATAATATTGGGATGATTCACAACGCTCGTGAGGATTACGACGCAGCAATGAAAAAATATCAAGAAGCTTTGATTATTGTTGAGGATCTAGGAGATATTTCTAAAGTAGCACTTTTTTTGAGTAAAATCGCAATGATTTATTTGACACAAGAGAATTATGGTGCAGCCCTGAAACGATATATGAAATCTGCAGACCTCTATGGACAATTGGGAGATCTAAATAATAAGGCGGCTATATTAAGTAATATTGGGAATATACACGAGAAAAGAAGCAACTTTGACAACGCTCTTAAAATATACGCAGATGCTCTCCAAATTGAAGAGCAAATAGAAGATTCATTAGGTAAAGCAACCGATCTTGTAAATATTGGGAGAATCTACGAGAAAAGAAGTCAATATCAAATAGCGTTAGAAAAATACGAAGCAGCACTACAAATATTTCAACAAATGGGACAAGCCCAATACATTGAAGTAATTCAAAAAAATATTAACGAATTAAGAAGTAAAATACGAGAATAGTATATCAGACTATTAAAATGAATAAAACGATATTCAAATTATTTCAAATAATACTATCAGCGATATTTTGTTGAATTATTTGTGGCATTAGTCCGAATGCCTCTATCCCATCAACCGTTACGGAATTTGGGAATGCTTTTTTCAGGATATTATATGCCGCATTCACATCGGCGTTAATAATCGTTCCGTTTGAAGCTCGAAATAACCCTCGCCTTATTCGTGTGCCGAGATACTTATAGTGTTTTTTGATTTCTTCGTTGTCTAATAAACTGCATTTAGAAGTATAAGAATCGTCATCCGTTTCGAATTTTATTCCTACTAATTCAGATTTATATTTGATTTGTTGTAATATTTTACGAAAAGGAATTTGAACAAAATTCTGGTTATTTCTCTTTCCTATGTTTACTTTTTGCTTCCAACCTTGATTGTGTCCAATTACGATCGTTCCAATGTTATTTTGAACGCAATAATCTACAACGAATCGCGAAATTCTATGAAACAACGTAGTAATTTTGTTGTTGCGTTTTAACGTTAATTTTTTGATCCTTTTTGTGTCTTGAAAATTACCTTTTTTGTTTTCAACGCTTCTGTAATACGCTAATTGTTTGTTGTAAAATTGATTTATGGATTTTAGAATTTTACCTTTAACAATAATCGGCTTTTTACCAATATTGTTTACAGCAGTTATAAGATTGTTCAATCCTAAATCAATTGCTAAAATATTATTTTTATCTAATCCTAAATCCAGAGATTTTTTCTCGTACACAATCTCGATTTTATAACAACCACCTAATGGTATTATTCTCACTTCTTTTAATTTATTTTGAATTCTTGTTTTTATAGATTTGAGATTAACTTTTTTAGGAAAGCGTAAACGTCCATTTTTAATTCTACATTGTTGATTTGTAAAAATAACGATAGATTCTCCATTTTTCTTTTTGTATTTTGGAATTTGTGGTCTTCTCTTAAACTTTCTGTAATCTTTTCTATATTCTCTTAAACTTTTAAAGTAAGATTTCCAATTTCTCGTTACTAATTTAAGGATTTGTTGTGATGTCTGAGAAGGTAAATTTCTATACGCTTCATTGTTTTTAAGAATGAAATCCAAATCGTAATAAGAAAGAATATTATTCAAATTGAAAAAATCTTGTCTAAAATACCAATTCGCTAAATTGTACAAGTTTTTGGCTTTATGACACAATGTAGATAACTTTAACGACGATTTTACTTGAATACTCTCAGTTAATCTCATCTTATTATAATTTATTTGTCTCCATTAAGGTTATCAAATGAGGGTATCCTTTATATTGATTATAGATCGCTAATTTACTGATTTATTCAAAATTATCTCATTATTACGTCTTGATAATATCAGCTAATACGATCCTTGATGAATATATTCTTTTTTAAAGACGATAAATTTATTGAATTAAGATTAATATATTCACATAATCGAAAAATTATTAGAGCATTCTTAATTTTGACTAAAAAATACGATATTGATCTTCTTGTCCAGAGATTTAAAGATGGAGATAAAATTGCCTTAGCCCGACTAATTACACTCGCTGAAAATCAACCAGAGAAGGCAACGGATATATTTAAACATTTTCAAGATGTTGATCACGATTCCTATATTATTGGTATAACGGGTTCTCCTGGAGTTGGAAAAAGTACTTTAACAAATTCCCTTTTAAAAGAATTATTAAAAGATGGTAAGAAAGTGGGTGTTATTTCCGTTGATCCAACCTCTCCTTTTAGTGGAGGCGCTTTTCTAGGTGATAGAGTCCGGATGACTGAGGTTTCATTGGATCCTAATGTCTTTATAAGAAGTCTTGCCTCAAGAGGATATAGAGGTGGACTTTCAAGGGCCGTACTTGACATAACTTTATTGTACGAAGCTTTTGGTATGGATTTTATTATAATCGAAACGGTTGGAGTTGGACAATCTGAATTTGAAATATATAATATTGCTTATACCATCGTTGTTGTACTCGTTCCTGGATATGGCGACGCAGTTCAAATGCAGAAGGCAGGCATAATTGAAATTGGAGATATATACGATGTTAATAAGAAAGATTTAGGTGGCGAAGATATTGCTGTATATATAGATATGATGCTTGACGATGCAAGTTCTACTCAAAGTGGTTGGCGACCCCCAGTGGCAATGACGAATGCTATTACAGGCGAGGGTGTTGATGAATTAATAGAATACATTTACGACCATAAAGAACATCTTGAGTTATCTGAAATAATTGTTGATAGAAAAAAAAAAAGATTTGCCTATAAAATTAGAGAATTAATGTACTATAAAATCGATCAAATTTTGGAAAGTTTAATAAGCGAAGAAGAGATTGATAAAATTTCAACAACCATCGTTGACGATGGAAAATTCAAGATTTACGATAAAGTTCACGATATTTTTAGTAATGTAAAATTCGAGATGAAAAAAAAGGAATAAAATAATAATTTCCTCTTTAAACTATTGAACTACCGCTCGCTAAAGCGTGTGGATTCCTAATTCACAGAAAACAGCTCGTAAAGATTCGGGGAATCTTGTAAAGTCTTACGCTTTCTCCAAAGGCTTAACTTCCCGCTATTCCATCGGTAGAATTCCGTTTCTTTTTGTAGTCGTTGGTTATCCGACCAAAGAGTAGGAATTAATTAAAACATATTTAAAGAGAATTTAAAAAAAAAGAGTGCGAAGATTTAGTGAATTCTCCTCAAGCTCAATTCATCACCTTCCTGAAGAGAAGGTGTTTTCTTGAGCGGTCAGGATAAATTTATTAGTTTATACCGAAAAGATATCTTAATTCAAATTTCACCAAAATGCTCGACATGAGACCTTGTTATCAAAAACAATTTCAGAATCATTCAGAATTACTCGATTTTTCCCATCGATTTCAAAAGATCTAATTACAGCTTCTGAAATCCCACCAGATGTAAACCCTGGGATAGTATTTTCACCAAAATTCTGGCGTTTTTCCCAAGACCCATTACTTTTTTCTTTATATAATAAAGCGACTTTCGGATTTGCTGACTGAAATATATACTCTAAATCCTGTACCGTCATCAGATAAATGACGGGTGTTTTTTCGAACCAAGGATAATCTTCCAAACCAAAGACTCGTAAAAGCTCTTCTCTTATCCCTTTTTTAAGTCCTAAAGCATGGCAGACTTTTTTTCTAATGTTACTATTTCTGAGGGATTCTATTCCTTCGTCTTTTGATAAATGTGCAAGTGATACGAACTTGCTAATTCCAATTTGTTGTCCGCATAAGTATGGTCCCTGACTTGGTTCGAAATATCGTGTTTTAGCCCATTCTTGATCATGCCACCAAATTAAGCTTGTATTATCTTCCATTTGTCCGATGAATGTACATTCTATAGGAATAAGGATATAAGCAAATTCCCGCGTTGGAGCATCTTTAGTTGGAGATTTTTCAACTCGTAATTCGATATGGACATTCGAAATGTTGATATTATTTTTATCAGCAAATTTAAAATATCCGCAAATTTTAATCAAATCTTGTCGATTCAGGATAGCAGATTCCCAAGCATCTTGGAGTTGTTGTACAAAGTCATTGCTTAGAAGTTCTTTATCAGATCTTTTTTCAAACAGCTTTTGCACAGCCAAAAGCTGTAGATAAAGTTTATTAAGTTTTTTTTTAGATAACTGATAATTTATACGAGATTTCATTGCTAATCTTTTTTTAATTCACAAAAAAATAAAATTCAATCAAAATTAATTTTAATTATTATTGCATTCCTTTAATTTTAACGATTTGGACAAATTTGTTTTTTAAAATATCTCAAACTTAGAATTTTTAGATTATCGTTTCAAAAAATATATAAAAAAAAAAGAAATAAAATTTTATTCTATAAATCCGGCGTCTTCTAAAATTTTTCTGTGGTCAAACGCTAAGTCAAGGGTTTTTAAATCTTTTATAGGTACAAGTTCCACTTCTTTTGAATCATCTCCACTCCTCATTTGGGAAACATCTCCAACGACTATGCATTTATAAACAGTAGTGTGAATATTTCCACGGGGATCTCGACCTTCTTCGTCGTAATATCCGATTTTATCGATAATTTTTACGTCCAAATTTGTTTCCTCTTTAGCTTCTCTTTTAACTGCGTGTTTGGCGTTTTCATCTTCATTTACAAAACCCCCTGGGAAAGCGTAAAAGTCTTTAAATGGAGGATACTTGCGTTTAACTAATACAATGTTACCTTTACCATCTTCTATAATAGCGTCAACAGTTTTTCCTATCTCTATTTCCATTATTTTCATCCGTATGTATATATAATAAGCTATAGTAATTATTAATATTCCACCGATGAACAAAGCTATTATACTATGTAATACAATAGTTGGAAGAGCCCCTTTTTGTAAACTTAATGCAAGCATAAGCACAGCTGCAAGATCCGCTAATATTCCCGCACCAAACAGGAGATTCAATAAATTGAGCCCTTTTTCAGTCCTTCTCTGAACTTTTTCGCTTTCTTTACGATACAATTCTTGTATTGCATCGTATATCGTTTTAAATTTTTCATTTACTCTATTTACTAAATTTTCTAATCTAAATTCTCCCATTAAATGTTTCAACACACTTGTATAATGCTGCCTTCTGTTGTAATCTAGTTCGTTATATATTACACTTAAATTAGTTTGAATCATGCCTCTTAAATATCTGAGATTTTTTATTTTCTCTTCAATTTGATCTACATTTATGAAAGCTTTAAATTGTGTTTTTAAAAATAACAAATCAAGAGAATTGTTTATCGATCTAATTGCAAAAGCCACGGCTCTCATTTTTGGAGTAGGTTCTAAAACAGAAGGGATCATATACGATTCAAAATATTTTTCGTAATTTATTTCAGCCATATAAATGAATCCAGAATTTCTTCGTATGAAGTGCATCTCAGACAGACGATTTGATAAGTTGTTTTTAATGCGTTTACTGTAAAGTTTGTCGGAATAATCTGACCATTGCCCAGAATAAATTTCTGTCCAATTGCCAAGAATCTTTTTATATTTCTTGATGTTTTCTTTAGTCCAATTGATATCTGGGGGATTTGTTTTGTTGGAAGTTACAAAAACATAAATGGGACTTTCTGTATCTAGATAAATGCCTATATTTTCAGGTGCTTTACTAAATTTCCTCAAAACATTTAGAACTAAGTAAGGAACTTCTTGTAATATCAAAGGTTTTATAGTTTCCTTTTTTAGAGGGTTATCTTTGTAATATTCAACATTAAAACGAAAATAACCTAATATATTATAGGATCGACCAGAGTTTTCATCGTAATAAGGAAAAGTCTCTAAATAAGTAACCCAGCTACAATTAATAGAAATATTATTTATCATATCGAAAATCGTATCTTTTAAATCTTTACGATAGATATCATCTTCTGTTATATTTTTAAATTTCTCATTAACTAAACTTGCAATTTCTTTGCTTTTTTCGTCGCCGTTTACTAGAGATGTATTAATAAAGGAGCTAATGTACCATATTTCTTCCTTATACACAAATTCTACATTATCTACTATGGTAATTTCACCCATGCGTCATTTTTACTTTAATTTGATTTTATTTAATAGAAATTTTTTCGTAAATTATAATTAGAATCTTAATAAAAATATTTATTCCTTTTTTTACAATATAAACTTTTCACATTAACTTCTCTTCATCATCATTAAATCTATAAATCATCCTGTTATAAAATCGAATATATAAAAAAGAAATACTTAAATAAATTTCGTGGCATATTAACGAACAATTCAATTTTTTGATTAATATTAAATTAAATTGATGAATTTAGATTATGTTTAAGGGGATATATACGAAGATAAGGAAGTGGTATGTACTATTAATGACTGCACATCGTTTGACCATATGTTAAAGGATCCTTACAAAATATATCGAATCATCTCAGAAAATACAGATGATTTGATTTCTATTTTCAACAATAATTTTAATTTAGAATTTATTAACAAAATTACTCATGAAAAAGTATTGGGTTATAATATAGATGATTTTAAGAATCCGTCTTTTAGACTTTTAATTACTCATAAGGATGATGTAAAAAAAACAATTAAAGCTTTTAGAAACGGATTTGAAAAAGGATCGTTTATAAATCAGTTAAGATTAAAACGAAGAGATGGAGAATATCTGTGGTTTGAAACAAAAGGAAAGGTTTTTCGCGATAAAAATGGTAAAAAAAAGATGATATGCATTTCTAGAGATATTACAGAAAAAAAAAAAGCAGAGGAGATTTTAAAAGAATCCGAAAAAAAATATCGAAATATTATTGAAAGTATTCAAGATGGATATTTTGAAATAGATCTTAAAGGAAATTTTACATTTTTCAACGATTATTTTTGCAATTATCTAGGATATTCAAAAGAGGAATTATTGGGAAAGAATTATTCCGAAATTTTAAAAAAAGAAACATTGAACGAAGTATTTAATACATTCAACCGAGTATTTAAAAGAGATCTTCCAAAAGCTATTTTTGAGACAAAAATTATAAGAAACGATGGAGAAAAATGCGATATTGATGGTTCGTTTTATTTAAAACATGATTCTAATGGGGAAAAAGTTGGATTTTACGGTTTTACTCGGGACATAACAGAGCGTAAACTTACGGAACAAAAGTTAAAAGAATCCGAAGAAAAATTCAGAAGTTTATTCGAAAATTCTCCAAATGCTATATTATTAATGAACATGAATGGAGAGATTTTAGATTGTAATTCTAATACAGAAAAGCTGTCCGGATTTAAAAAAAGCGATTTAATCGGTAAAAAATTCATGGATTTCCACTATATTCCACAAGAATATCTCCCGATAGCTTTAGAAGGATTTAAAACCTTGCTAAAGGGAGAAATTCCAGAACCCCAAGAAATTCAACTTTATAATAAAGAAGGAATATCTTCTTGGGTTTATTATCAAGGTTCATTAATTAATTTAGGCAACGAGAATTTAATACAGGTTATAATTCAAGATATAGGAAAGATAAAAAGAGCAGAGCAGAAAATAAAAGAATCGGAAGAAAGATATCGGCTTATAATGGATAATTTGAACGAATTGATCGCTGTTATTAACGAAAAATATGAATTTGAATATGTTAACGAAAATGTTCTTACTCGAATAATGGGATATACAAAAGAAGATATGATAGGAATGAATGTCCTTAACTTATTGCATCCAGAAGATCTAAAAAAAGCTATTAAAACTTTCAGAAATGGTTTTGATACCGGAGAAGCGGAGTTAGAACTAAGAACAAAAAGAAAAGATGGTACATATAAATGGTTGCACATTTTTGGAAAAACTTTTATTGATCGTAATAATCAAAAAAAAGGTTTATTGATTTCAAGAGATATTACAGCGCAAAAATTAGCCGAGCAAGAATTAAAAGAATCAGCAGAAATATTTAAACGTTTTTCCGAACAATCTTTCGTGGGAATAGGAATCATACAAGAAGATCAAGTCAAATACGCAAATGAGGCTATGGCAGATATTCTTGAATATTCCTTGGAGGAAATTATGACTTGGTCAAAAACTTATCACATTACTAATATGATCCATCCAGAAGATTTAAAAAGGCTTAGAAAGCTACGAAATGCAAGAAGAGCAGGAGACTTTAACGTAAAACCATATGTTTCTTACAGAATAACTTCAAAATCAGATAAAATAATATGGATTGACCAATATTCAAAGATAATTTTATATCATGGACGAGAAGCAGAATTAGTTATAATTATAGATATAACTGAAAAGAAAGAAGCTGAACGGCTAATTATCGAAGAGAATAAGAAACTTTTAGAATTAAATCAAATGAAAAATGATTTTGTAATAAGGGTATCTCACGAGCTAAAAACACCTTTGAGTTCAATATACGGGGGGTCTCAATTTCTCTTAGATGCGTATAAAGAAAAGCTAGATGATGATGCCTTAGATTTTATAAAATTGATATACAAGGGTAGCTTAAGATTAAAGAAATTAGTTGAGAATTTACTTGATGCTTCAAGACTAGAATCTGGTAAAATGAAACTGAATTTACAAAAAGAAAATTTGGTAAAGATTATGGGTGATTGCATTGAAGAGGGGAAATATTTAGCGAACATTCGAAAAATTGATGTGATCCTAATAGACATTCCTAAAGAGTTATATTTGATATTAGATCCTATTCGGATTGGACAAGTATTTACAAACATAATCTCAAACGCTATAAAAAATACACCTTCACCTGGAAAAATATTTATAAGTATGCAAGAAAATGGAAATTATTTCGAGATCTCAGTAAAAGATACGGGAATAGGACTAACAGAAAAAGAAAAAAGCACCCTATTTAAAAAATTTGGTAAAATCGAACGCTATGGACAGGGATTGAACTTGGATATTGAAGGTTCTGGGCTTGGATTGTTTATAAGTAATGAAATAGTTCAATTGCATGGAGGGCAAATCTTAGTAAGCTCAAAAGGAAGAAACAAAGGTTCTACATTTACCATAAAGTTGCCAAAAAATCATAATTTAATCAAATTTAGTTAAAACTTAACGAATATTTTTCCATCGCTATTTCTTTCATAAAATTTTCGTTTTAACTAACAGTTGATATATCAATATTATAAAAAGTAAAAACATATTTTATTAATATTTAGCAATATACTTAATATAATTGTATAAATCAATTTTATTAATAATCTCCTTTCTTTTTATGTAATGATATCAATATAAAGCAACGAAAGATAATGAATATTGTATTTCGATTTAATTCACAGTTAAGTGGTAAGGATGTACCAGATCTAATTGAAATTACAAAAAAAAGGAATGGAAAATTAATTGGAAGTGCGTATGAAGTAGAGTTTAGTTCTACGCAAGATAAAGACTTAATGAAATTATATGTATTAGTAGGCCACCTTGAAGGCTCTTTTCTTATAATAAATAGTGAAGAATTCCAACCAACTGTGATTTATTGCATATTCAACTGTCCTAGAAAACTAAGTTGCTCGGGTAAATGTGTTTATACTGATGATCATCATAAATTGTCAGCTAAGAAGTTTTGCGAGAAATTTAATTCATTTCGAGCTAATGGGGAGTTCGATTTTTATATACAAACATGAAAAATGGAATTTGAATTAAAAGAGCTATATCATTTTCTAGAGCTAATATTTTAATAACGGTGATAGATTATAAGTTCTTATAAAATTCAAAATAAATTTATGAAAAAACATGGAACTCCCAGATTATATAAAAAACCGATATTGGAAGGATTTTTTAGCCCAAGGAGTTACATTAGAAATTGATATTCCTGAAGACATATCTTTAGGTAATCTATTCAAAAAGTGTACACAAGATTATAGTGATAAAATTAATTTAGTGTATGATAATACAGAATACACCTTCAAAGATATGCAGGGGCTAACATTAAGATTTGCTAATGCTCTGTTTAATTTAGGAGTAAAAAAAGGGGATGTAGTGGCAATATGGCTGACAAATTGCCCACAATTCGTAGTGAGCTATTTTGCTACATTAATTATTGGAGGGACTGTGACTGCCATTAGTCCATTATATGTTGCAAGAGAAGGTGCTTACCAAATTAAAGACTCGGGGTCTAAATTCTTAATTATAGTTGACAGATTTTTACCTTATTATAAAAGCTTTGAAGCCGAATTATCATTGGAAAAAGTAATTCTCGTTAATGTTGAGGGGGGAATTCCAATTGAACCCGAGAATAACAGAATTGTCCATTTCAATACGTTAATGGATCAAAATCCTGAACCTGTTCCTCCTCCTGAAGTCAAAATCAATCCAAAGAGAGATATTGCCGTTCTTCAATACACCGGTGGGACTACAGGTATCCCGAAGGGTGCTTCTTTGTCTCATTATAATATATTTGCTAACACCTTACAACTTAAACAAATTTCTGATTATGTTAAAGATAAATACCTTAAGGAAGACATAATTTCTATTTCTGTACTTCCTTGGTATCATATTTTCGGTCAAGTGGTAGAGATGGTGTCCAATCTTTTTCTTGGTTCGAAAGAATTTGTTTTACCAGCCTTTGATATTGAAAAAATCCTTGAAATAATAAAGAAATATAAACCAAATACATTGTTTGGAGTACCTACTATGTATATTACTCTCTTAAATTATTCTTTAAGAAAAGATGTTGATATTTCGTGCTTGAAATATACTCATGTGGGAGCGAGTCCTATGCCAGTTGAAGCTGCAAAAGAATGGAAGAAAAAAACAGGATTTGCAATGGGTGAAGGATATGGACTCAGTGAAGCTAGCCCAGCTGTAGCTAATTTTCCACCTTGGTCAAAGAAAAAATTTGGCAGTTGTGGTCATCCATTAACCAATACTTTGGTAGGGATAATTAATGAGGAGTTAGAATTTTTACCTATTGGGAATGCTGGTGAATTAGTTGTTTCGGGACCTCAAGTAATGATAGGCTATCATAATCGGCCTGAAGAAAATAAAAAAGTATTTTTTAAGGCAGATGGTTATAGATGGTTAAGAACTGGCGATGTTGCTAAATTGGATAAAGAAGGTTATATTTATATATTAGATCGAGTCAAGGACATGATAAAATATAAAGGACACAGTGTTTATCCTAGAGAAGTTGAGGAAGTTCTATATGAACATCCCTCAGTTTTAGAATGCTGTGTAATCGGAGTAGAAGACCCAATTAAAGGTAAGGATATAAAAGCGTGTATCATTCTTCGAGAGGAATATAAAAATAAAGTCACTGTGCAGGAAATCATAGATTGGACCAGGGAAAATTTAGCGGCCTATAAGTATCCAAGGATAGTGGAATTTGTAGATAGTTTACCCAAAAGCCCCGTTGGAAAGACTTTAAAAAGACTTCTTAGAGAAAAGGAAGAAAAAAGGAAAAAGAAAGATAAATAAAAAACTTAACTTCTTTTAGTGATTTTGATTTAAAATTAGTGATATTATGGGAATAGAAGATTTAACAGCATTTGAAATATTATGAAATCTTCTAAAACCACTTTATTCGTGTTTTTTATTTAATAATTTCTAAAAGTTATAAATCTCTTGTAACTCTTTTATTCTTATCAATATCGATGAGTGCTTGTATAAAGTCTCTGTATAATTTTTTATATACCCTTACATTCTGCTTGATTGGCTCTTTTACATCAGTGAATCTTACCATATTAGTTATTGCATTATCTAAGCTTTCATATCTCTTGGAATTGTAAAAGACTAATATTGCAGCACCTAAAGCAGCAGCGTCTTTTACTTCTGGGATTAAAATCTTTTTTGAGGTAACATCTGCAAGAATTTGTGCCCAAAGTGGGCTGTTCATTGCGCCCCCATCAGCTCTTACTTCGGAAACTTCTCTCCCTCCCCTTCCCTCTAGCATTTGAAGATTCATACGAGCACTTAAGCAAGCAGATTCCATGATGGAACGTATAAAGTGAGCTCTTGTATGATTCCATCCTAATCCGTGAAAGGTACCTTTTCTGAACATTTGTAAAGAGATAAACAATAATCCTTCGCTTCCTGGAGTAATTTCTTCCGCTTCTTTACTTAATATATCGTAAACTTTAAGATTTCTTTCCTCACATTCTTTAGTTTGTAATTGAGAAAAATTATCTTTAAACCATTTCAGCGTAGAAC
>JAUWBH010000087.1 GCA_030605085.1 Promethearchaeota archaeon
TTGGTACACATAGGTTAGGAGAAGCTTTAAAAGATAGATTCAATGTATGGATTGAACTTGATTATCCTGACAAAAAAACAGAAATGAAAATTATCGAACATAATAATCCCTATTATCAAGTTGACGAAAGCACCCTAGAAAAAATTTATTTAATTATTAATCGAACACGAACTCATCATCAAATTCAAACACCAGCGAGTTTAAGAAGTGGAATAGCAATGGCTCGCCTTATGGGATTGGCAAGTAAATATAATGAAGATAATCCAGACAAAATTATTAGAGAAGTTACATATCATGTTTTATTAGGGGCAATTCAACCAAAGCCTGGAATTAAAACAAAAGATGTTGTTAAAAATGTTATTAGCCAAGTAATAGGTTCTGTTTAAATTTTTATTAGAAATAATATAAAATAAAGAAGTATGATAATTTTTCCACAAAACCCTATTTGGTTTGCGCTTAAATTTACAAATATTTTAAGAAAGCACGAGAAGTGCGCATATAAACCTTCAATAAGACAAGCTTTATCTATTTGCTCTTTAATTCTAGCCAGGTTTTTACGTAAAGGTATATGTGACATTGAAGATTTTATAGAAATTGCCGTAGTTACAAGTCCTTTAGAAAATC
The DNA here is from genome assembly GCA_030605085.1 of Promethearchaeota archaeon. The sequence continues at coordinate 625 of JAUWBH010000087.1, forward strand.
AAGCTTTAGCTAAGAAGATCGCTCGAGATTTGTTAATATATTCTGAGCCAACAAATAGAGAAATACTTGATAAAAATTTACTTAATTCCGATTTACTTGGCGATCTAAAACCAAGCTCTCTTGTTAATGAATTTGAAGACGAATTAAATGATATTGATAATATTTTTGACGATTTGGACTTTTTAAATAAACATTTTGACGAAATTAACGGCTTAGATTTGGACTCCCTTTATGATTCAATGTTTAATGACTTTTTTAATAAATTTGGCAATCAATTACATGAAGAACCTTATAAAACTGCATTAAATGTAATAGAGGATAATGCTATAACAAATTTTGAGCGATTTCAAGATTTAGATTCCATGTTAGATTTTGCTAAAGAACTCTTAGATAAAAAAATAAATAATTTAGAACCTGAAGATATAAACTCAGCTAAGACTTTAGAAATGTTGGATGATATTATTAAAAAAACTGGAAAGTTTAGAGAACAAGTTTTATCACAACTTGCGAAAGATAACATATTAAACAAATTTAAAAAATCTATTGAGGAGTCTTTTCAAAATAATTTCTTTGATGCTTTAAGTGCCTCTGAATTTGCTTTAAAATCTAATTTATTAGATGAAAAAGGTCAAAAGGTTATTGAGGATCTTTTTAGTAAGTTTTTAAATCAAGCGAATAGAAATGTAAATGATTTATACAATGCGTATAAGATTCTTGGTAAAAATTTGGATTTAAACGATGATGATTTGGATAATATTATAGAAAATAGCTTAGATTTACCATTTGATGAAGCTTATCAAAATATGAAGAATATCGATCAGTATTTCGGTGGAAATATGTGCGAACAATATTTAAACAAACTCAGTGAGAAACTTGATAAAATAGAATCAACTGAAGATATAGAAAATTCGTTAATTTCTATGCCTACAAAAATTCCTTCTTGGCGGAAATTATTATCAAAAATTGTTGATAATGATATCCAAAAAATTAAAGACGACTATAAAGATTTAGAAACTATTTGTGCGCAATTAAAAAATTTATCTGATAATTTAATGATGAAACAATCTCAATGTTCTGATGCCCAATGCAGATCTCAAATTTCTAGTAAAATTTTAGATTCTGTGAATCAAACGGTTGCAAATGCGGGTAATAAAGAACAATTAATAAATGTTGTCAAGAGTTTTAACGATAAAGGTTTTTTTCCAGATATAGATACTATTAAAAAAACAGGGAAAAAGCTCAAAATGACTGACGATGAGATCTCAAGTTTAATAGAAGCTAATTTTAAAAACCTTAAAAAAATGGTTGAAGTTAATAAAGCAACATATCAAATATATAAAGATTTTCTTAAAAAACTAAATCTTAATTATAATCAAATTAATCAACTCGTGAATGCTGCGGTTAATCAGGAAAAGCCAAATATGCCCGCTCTAAGCGCTTTAAGTGAAAAACATTTATCAGAAGTGCTTAATTCGGCTGAAAGATTAGGAAGTAAAGCTCTAGATCTTACACTTTCTTCGTTAAGTGCTGGAAGTGGATTGGATCTTTTGGAACAATGGTTTTATTCTAGACATAATATGTCTTCTAAAGTTAAAACCAAACTAAAAGAAATAATAAAACAAATCATGATTGATTTGGGAATTAGATCTGCAAATTCGTTAATTGGGAGTGCAAATTATGGACCTATTGTTGAAAATATTGTTATCCCCTACACAGTTGGAGATGACTTTGAGTTAATTGATCTTGAGGAAACAATCAATAATTTAATGGAAGGGGGAAAAACTGTAGACATGATTTCAAATGAAGATTTTCTTGTCTCAAAAACATCTCAAGGGCTTCGATGTTTGGTTTTAGAATTGGATATTAGTGGAAGTATGAGTGGCGAGAAATTGGCACAGATGGCTTTATGTACTACTATGCTCGTTTATGCTTTTAATCCAGAAGAGATCGCTCTTACATTTTTTGAATCAAACACACATAAATTAAAAAATCTTGACGAAAAAGTTGAGTTAGAAACGGTTGTGGATGAATTACTTGATATCACTGCAAGAGGAGGAACATGCATTAATTCTGCACTTAAATGGGCAAACCATCAATTCGAAAAAAAAGCTCGATCTAAATATAAACTTAATATTTTATTTACCGATGCTGATGTGTTTGATTTCGATGATAGTCTTCGAGAACTGAAGAAAATGAGCGAAAAAGATGTTAAATTTGTGATGGTTGTACCTCAATTTAATTTTTCACCCGTAATGGCTAAAAAAATGGTAAAGTCTGCGAATGGAGTTTTACTAACATTGAATCAATGGAGAGATTTTCCAAAATTAATATCTGAGATAATTACAAACCAAAACTTTTAGAAATTTTAAATATAACTTATATATGGTGTTTCAGTGAATTTAAGGAATAATCTTAAAAATGCTGAATTGTTCAGAGGGAAAGTTCATGGTGCTCGTTTAGGAAGAGGTAAGAGCATCCCTAATAAGAATATTATTAATCTTAATATCGTTAAAGACCCAAAGCTTAAAATATTAGCAAATATTCAAGGGTCAGCAAATAGAAGTTATGTTATTAATATCTTTGAATCTGATAATAGTAGAATAAATATTATTCACGATTGTCCCGATTTTAAAAATGGACACGATTTTTGTAAGCATATTGTTAAAATTTTACTAGTTCTTGACTATGAAATATGTAAAAATATTTGCCGAAATGTCAATAATATTAAATTCTCTTCAAACATGACATTAATTACGGAAAGTAAAACAGATAATTACAATATTAAGGCAGAAAGTTTAATTCAAGAAGGAAAATATCTTGAAGCTATAAATTTTTTAAACCAGGCGTATGATGAGTCCAATAATGTTGATTATATAAAAAAAATTGTAGATATTTCTCTTAAATACAATTTATATGAGCAATTTATAAAATTTGTGTTATTTTCTGATGAACTATTTAAGAAATATGAAAGGAAATATGCAGAATTGATTAATACTTTTTTCTCTAATTATGATAAAATAAATTTTCAGAATTTTATTGAGACAATCATAAACATTCAAAAACTATTATTAAAACTTCCACAAAACACATTTAATCGCATCCTCAATCAATTGGATTTTAATTTCCTAAATAACGAGCTTCTGAAATATCTTTTATTAAATAAATTCAAAGATCAAATTAATGTTGGAGATTACTTCGAAGAAATTTTGAGTGATAAAACATTAGATCTTAAAGAAATAATGGCTGAAAAGCTATTCTACTTGTTGAATGAGTCGATTTTAAATGTGGATTCCAAAGATGTAATTGATTCTTACTTAACTATTATGAGAAATTGCCAGTTTAAAATCGATAATGACTTATTAAAAAAAGTTAATGAATATAGTAATAAATTAAAAGAATTTTTTATGGAAGGTTTAAAATTAAAACACGCATCTCTCAGATCTTTAGTAATAACTAATTGTAAAACAGATAAATTAAGAACCTTAAAATTTGATTATCGTTATAATTTTCCTTCTTTAATATGGACGAGTCCTTATAGGAAAGAAATTCCGTTACATTATTTCATTTTAGAAAAATGCGGGTTTGATAAACATCATTTAGAGTATACAACGATTGAGAATTTTGTTGAAAATTTTCCTGTTTTTGCGGGAATTTTTAATGGAAATAATCCTATTCCTCGAAGGGTTAAAGAATTTTGGGATACTGACCAGCCAAAAATAATTAATATTGTTTATCAAGATCAAATAGTAGAGCAAGATTTTGAAGTAAATTATAAAAATCTTGGAAAATACATACTAATTGAATGGGATTTAGCTCAAAAACCAATTTTAGGCAGTTATGTGTGTCAATTTTTAGACGGGTTCATAATACCCGAAAAAAACCACCCTTTAACGAATGAAATCACTCCGTTTGATTTAATTTTATGTCAAAAAGAACCAATAGCCATAAAAAGTAATAATATTAAAATCTATCGGCCTTTAAGAAGAATTAATATAAAAACTGCCATTGAGTTGATTTATGCTGGAGTTAATTACATATCATCTTATCTTCCATTTGATATTATAACTGATTTAAAAGAGTTTAAAATTGACGAGATCGATGCCTATAACAAGATGAATAAAAAATTGAAAGATATTTTCTCACCTAATAAAGAAATTTTTAAAAAATTCTTTCATGAATTTGTTCAAAATCAAATGCAAAAAGATATCAATGAAATTTATTTAAAAATGATTAAAAAATCCAATTATAAAGAAAATGTTTTGAAATTAATTGGATTTAATCACTATTCTAAGATTTTTAATAAGAGAACAATCTTGCAGGGATTTAGATTAAATAGTTTGGTAAGAGATTCCTTGCAAGAATTAAAACGAGATATGATAAAATTTGTTTCCAAAAGGTTAATAGATATGATAAATAACAAGGATTTCGAAGTTATAAACCTTAAAATTTTGAAAAAGTATCCCATCTTTAATAAATTGACAGCTCTGATAATATATGAATTAAAACAACAAATTGAAACATGTAAAATTTATCAGATCGATAACAATTTGTATGATATAAGCGAATTATTTAAAACTTACTATGGAAAAAGAATAATTGAGGAAGAAATAGATAAGAAGTTCATAAAGCACGAAAAAAGAACTAATAAAGTATTATTAACTTCCCAAAATGAATTTAATAAACTCAATGAAAATTTAAGTTTTCTAAAATTAAAGAGTCCAGAAATTATCATCTAAAGTTTCGGTAATAAAAAGATTAGTGTTCGGTGTAGAAGAATTGAATTTAGACTTCAAAGGAAATTATAAATTTTGCGGATTTCCTATCTGTGTAGTGTAAATGGCCTGTATGTAAATGGCCTGTGTAAATGGCCAATATTAGAAAAAATTCTAGAAATAGGTCAAAATTCATTAATTAAAACAAGTATAGACTTATCTGATTTAAAAGCAAGGCAAGTAAAATATTTATATGCAATTTCAAGAGTATTTTTTCATCAAGGAAATTATAAAAAATCAATAAATATAGCAGAAGATTCCCTTACTCTGGCAAATGAAGAAGATAATCTTACTATTAAAGCTGACATTTTATGGCATATTGGCTATATGTGGAGATTCGAACAAAACAAAGATTTTGCATTAAAATATTTAAATCAAGCAGAGGAGATTGCTAGGTCTATTAATTATAAAACTAATTTAGTTAGATGTTTTTATGCTAAAGCAATTATAGAACATGGACAAGGTCATTTTGACAAAGCTCTTGAATTATATAATTTAACTGAAGATATGGATAAGAATTTAAATCCAGATCAATCAATTGGAGAGGGGATATTGGATTTATTAAGAAATAAAGGAGATTTAGGTCTTCACATTGGAGATGAGAATTTGGCAAGAGATTCTTGGAATTTAATGAAAACTAAGGCATTAGATATGTGTAGTGATCATTGGCTAATAATCTCTGAAGCACGCCTTTCGTTAGTTGACAAAAATATTAAAAGTGATCAAATGATAAAAGCTTGGACTAAGAGTTTAAATGAAAACCTTATCTCTGGTGAAATTGCCTCAGCAGCAACAAGTTATGGTGAATTAGCAGAAATTTACATCCGTAATAAAGATAATGATAAAGCAATTGAATTATGTGATAAATCTATAAAATTAATAGAAGATCATGAGCTCGATAATCCTCATATTAAATCGATAATTTCATATATTAAAGGTGTCCGATTGGTAGCAGATAGCAAAATAGATGAGGCCATAAATCAATTGAAAATAGCTCAAGAATTATTTGCTAAATGGACTACTCCCTATCAATTTTGGGTAAGAGATACATTAAAAAGACTAGGATTTGCTAATCATTAATTGTATATTTCATTTATTCATTTTCAAGCATTCAAGAAGTTCATCATATAAATTCTTCTCACCTTGTTGAAAAATTTTTTTTTGAGCTTTTCTCATTTGTTTTATTTTTTTCTGATTATAAAGTAAATCTAGGATTGCTTGTTTAAGCATCTCTTTTGATACAGAATGGGGAAGACTATAACAGAGATTTAACCTATAAAATGGTTCTATTTCATAATATGCCCAATGTCTGTAATATGGCCATTTCCTCTTTATATGTTCAACTAAACATATTACCGGTATTTGATTGCGAATGAGTTTAAACAATGTGCCCATTCCATGGTGCTGAATCACTAAATCAGCACTCGCAAATATAGCCTCAAATTTTTGAGTATCATCTATCCAAGATATACACTTAATCCATTCTTTATTAATAACAGCTCGACCTTTAAACAAGACTTTTATTTTAAAGCCATTATGAATTAATTCTTCTATAACTTGCAGAAATATTGTTAAAAATTTGGGTAAAATAAATTCTTCCAATATTCCAAAATAAATTATTATTAATTTTTCATCCTTTTCAATATTAAGTTCTTTTCTTACTGAGTTTTTATTAGTTTCAGTAATCCTTTTAGATGAGGGTATAAATCCAGTACAGAAAATCTTTTTTTTATAAATATCAGATATTTTATAGTGTCCTCCATTCTCTAACAATCCCATTTTATAGATTTTTTTAGGAAATGTAATAAAGATTCTATTTATCCACGTTGGTACGGGAAATCCTATTCTCTTATCCTCTAAAAAAAGCCAGTTTGAGTCAATAGAACAAATAAAAGGTTTCGGCTCCAGAGGAGGTTCCCTCATAATTGAGTGTTTATACATGTAAACCGTTTTTGAATTACAGAGAAATATAACATCAGGCGCTATTTCCGATATAATTTGTTTAGTTGTCCTTGAATCATCTGAATGAAAAACTTGAAAATCATATTTATCAAGAATATCAAATAATCTCTTATTTTTAATAATAAAAATAATTTCATTATTTTTTTCTTTTGCATAAAGAGCACTTGCTTCTGCTTGAGAAAATTCTCCAAAGCATTCACCAGATCTCCCCAATCCAGTCGTGATATATATTATTTTCATTTTTCAAATTTACGGATTTTTTTATAATTTTTATAATTTTTTTATAACTTAAATATTTTTTATAATATACAAAAGAGATCTTTTAAAGATATTATTATCTTGAATAATGATAACTTTTTTAATTATAAAATTATTAATAATAATTTAAATGATCTAAGTGAATATAAAGAATTCCTCTGGGTTTTAAATAAAGATGGATGCTAAAGAGATTGTTATTGTTCCCTCAACACACTGGGACCGAGAGTGGTATGTCCCCTTTAATGAATTTCGTTCATATCTCGTCATAATGATGGATAAATTGATCGAAATATTAAAAAATGACCCCAAATTTAGAAATTTTACTTTAGATGGACAAACGGTTATTTTAGAAGATTATTTAGAAGTAAGACCTGAAAGTGAAGAAATTCTTAAAAAATTTATTAAAGAAAAACGAATTTCAATTGGTCCAATGTATTTATTAGTTGATGAATTTCTTGTGAGTGGAGAATCTTTAATCCGCAACTTAATTTTGGGACATAAAATTGCTAGAAAATTTGGTAATATTATGAAAGCCGGATACATCCCTGATTCATTTGGACACATTGCTCAATTGCCTCAGATTTTAAGAGGTTTTGAAATTCCTTCGGTCTTATTTGCTAGAGGTTTCGGAAATGAATTTGAGGAAAAGAATTTAAATATGGAATTTATATGGAATGCTCCTGGAAATGCCGCTTCAGTCTTAGCTATACATTTAATTGGTGGTTATTTCTCAGCATCAGAATTAGATACAAATCTCAAAAATGGACAATATAAAAATGCTTGTAGAAAGCTTAAAAAAGCAATAAAAAAATTTGAAAGATATACGACTACAAATATAGTCCTACTCAATAATGGTTCAGACCATCTTTTTCCCCAACCAGAAATAACTGATATCGTAAGACAATGGAACGAAACAAATCCTAATTTATTCATGGAAATTAATGATTTCGAATATTATATTAATAAAATTTTAGTATTAAGTCCCCACCTTAAAGAGTTTCAAGGAGAATTAAGAGCAGGCAAATATATGCCTATTCTTTCGGGAGTATTATCTACCCGAATGTGGATAAAACAAAAAAATACAGAAATCGAATATTTATATGAAAAATATGCAGAACCAATCTCAGCAATAACTTACATTCTTGATAAATTTAATAAATTCAAGTACCCAAACTCGTTTTTATGGTTAGGTTTGAAATGGTTGATTAAAAATCATCCACATGATTCGATTTGCGGTTGTAGCATCGATGAAGTCCATGACGAGATGAAAATAAGATTTAACTGGGCTCAACAAATTGGAAATGAGATATTAAAGGATGCGTTTATATATTTGGCTGATTTAATTAAAATTGATAGTATGGATGGTAAAAGAATTCCCTTAATTATCTATAATCCTCTTCCATGGAAACGCAGGGATATTGTACATTTTGATATCATATCATCTGCTAACGAAAGTGAAGAAAGTTTTCATGATCGCATTAAATTAATTGATTTTAAAGGAAATGAAAATGAATATCAAAAAACCAGAATAAAAGAATTGCCAAGATACCAACAACTGCAAAATTCTACTTTTCGTGTTAATTTTGTTGCAGAAATTCCAGCATGTGGTTATAAAGTATATTATATACTTCCGAAATTAATGCCAAAGAAGTTTAAAACGGATATGGAGAATTTTAAAATAAATCAATATTCTTTAGAAAATAAATTTTATTTGGTAAAAATTAGTGAAAAAGGTTTAATAAATTTATTCGATAAAATAAATAAGTTTTGGTATGAGAATATATGTCAATTTGAGGAATGTGGAGATTGGGGAGATGAATACGATTTTTCTGGTCCAAAAGGAGAAAACTTAGATAGAAAATTTACGACTAAAGATGCTAAAAAAATTCTAGTCTCCACCTATATTGATGGTCCTTCTCAAAAAACAATTAAAATAAGCTTAAATTTTAATTTTCCCATTTCTCTTTTAGATGATCGTTCAAAAAGGGATTCAAAACTAATAGAAAATCAAATTAACTTGTTTATTTCTCTTTATAAAGATATAAACCGAGTAGATTTTAGAATTGAAATTGACAATAAAAGCAAGGATCATCGAATTAGAGTATTATTTCCTTCTAAAATCAAAGCTGAAAAGATATTCGCAGATGGACATTTTTATATAATTCCACGTAATATTAATTTGCCTAATGACAGTGGTTGGATTCAAAAAATTTCTTCAACCAACCATCAAAAAGATTTCATATCTATTATTGATACTCAAAGATGTTTCGCAGTTTTAAATAAAGGATTACCTGAATATGAAGCAATTAAAGAATTTGATGACACTATAACATTTGCTATTACTTTATTAAGAGGAGTCGGATGGCTTTCGCGTGCTGATCTCGCTACTAGAGGAACGAATGCTGGTCCAGATTTACAAACTCCTAAAGCCCAATGTTTAAATAAACATACTTTTGAGTTATCCCTCGTATCAAAAAAAAATGAAGGAGATCACTTAAAATCTTGTATTCATCTAATAGGAAAAGAGTTCAATAATCCATTAATGTTAATCAGTCCACAAACCGCTAATACTCCTTTACGATTGAAAAATAAAGTAGTATTAACTCCTAACATTATATATCAAATCTATAAAAATCCTCATGTCCAACAAATTGAATCTTACTTACCAGAAAGCTTTAGTTTCCTAGAAATAGATAATCCAAATATTCAATTAAGCACATTAAAAAAATCAGAAGTAGGAGATTTTTTAATTGTAAGGTGTTATAATTTATCCTTTAGTTCTCAAAAAGCAAATTTAAAATTTTGTAAGGAAATTGCAATTAAAAATGCTTATGTAGTTAATCTTCTAGAAGAAAAGCCGAAATATAAATTAAAATCAGAAATATCATTGCGGGAGAAAAATATAATTGAATTGGTTTTAGAAGCTCATATTATTGCTACGATTAAAATTGAAATCCAAGGAATGTAGATTGATAATTTTCTAAGTTAATTGTCGGATAATATTAAATAATATATAAAATAATAGATTAGTAAAGAAATTTCAATATAAAATATAATTTATTGTGTATAAATTATGGCTCAAAATAATAGAAAGTATAAGCCTCCTCTTTATGGTTATGAATTTTAGGCGTTAATAAGCTCAACAAAAATATGAAGAATTGTCTAAACAAAACTGTATAATTGAACCAAATCTACGGTTTTATGGTAATATCGCACCTTCAACAATAGATTTTTTAGCGGAGTTTGAATTGTTTATCTATAAATCAGATAACACATCGCATATAATTGAATTAAAGGCACGAGCCGTATCAGAATATGATTTATATAAATTTGAAATTCAGTGGCTTTTTATCAATTTCATTAAATTCTTTTTTTAAACTTAGAAAATGAACTGCGTGCAGGGTTCCTCCAACACTTCGGGGGATTAAAATCTTTTTTTCAGTCATTTTTTATCTAATTTATTTTACATTTTTAAATTATAATAAATAATATAGTTAACCTTAAGATTATTTAAACTTTAGATTTAAATTATAATGACAGATTTATACACAAATGTTAATGGAATTAAAATTTGCTACGAAATTCACGGCGAAGGATATCCTATAATATTGATTCATGGGTTAGGCGCAAAAAAAGAAACTTGGGTCGGTCAAATTGGTCCTTTAAGTAAAATATATAAGACAATAACTCTTGACATTCGTGGAGCAGGCAAATCTGACCGTCCAAATGAACCATATACTATGGAAACATTTGCGGAGGATATTAAATGTTTAATGGATTTTCTTAATATTGAACAAGCTCACATAATTGGGAGATCTCTAGGGGGATTAGTTGCTCAACATGTTGTATTAAACTATCCAGAGCGAGTTAAAAAAGTCATATTTATTACCACTAGTTCAGTGGGAGTTCCAGACGAAAAAGCGGCAGAATTTTTAGAAACTGGTCGAATTGAGCAGATAGAAATGCTAAAAAAAGACCCTATAAATGCGTTTTGGATTAAATCAAAAATAATATTTCATCAGAGCGTTAGAAAACAAATGAAAGCGAATCCTAAAAAGAAATTTTTCGATATTTGGTCTGCAGAGGATTTAATAAGAGAAGATACAATTGACCCACCAACTCCACAAGATATTAAAAATCTAGTACATGCTATAAAACATCATAATACTTTAAATAGGTTAAGTGAAATTAAAAATAAATCACTAATAATAGCGGGGTCTCACGATAGACTTTACCCAAAATTAGTAATGGCTACAATGCACGAAAAAATTCCGAATAGCGAGTTGAAAGTTATCGAAAAAGCAGGACATTATTTAACATTATCAAGAGCTCCCGAAGTTAATCAAATAATTTTAGAGTTTTTAGAGAATTAAATTTTTTATATAATTTTCCTCCCCTTAAATTTAAGATATAAAAACTCTTTTATTAAAAATTTTGAATCGTAAAAGTTATTTTTTTAAGATAAATTATCACTTTTATGAGTGAATGTTTTGCTGAAATTAATAGAGTTAAAATTTGTTATAAAATTCATGGTCAGGAAGACAATTACCCAATAATTTGTGTTCATGGGTTTGGTTCAAAAAAAGAGACATGGGTAGCGCAAGTTGGTGAATTATCTAAATATTATAAGGTTATTACTTTTGACCTACGTGGTGCAGGAAAATCTAGTCGTCCGGATAAACCCCCCTATACTATGGAAATGTTTGCTGACGATATAAGGGGATTGATGGATTTCCTCAATATCGAAAAAGCACATATTTTAGGAAGGTCAATGGGAGGAATGATCGCTCAAAATTTCGTATTAAAATATCCCGAAAAAGTAAATAAACTAATTCTAATTACCACAAGCGCAGGAATACGAAATGAACAGAGTATAGAAATGTTTAAAAGATCTCAATTTGAAAGATTTAAATTAATAAAAAAAGACCCAGAAAAAGTCTTTTGGCGAGATACACGATTAGGATTTCATATGAAATTTAGGAAACAAATGGAAGCTGATCCTAAAAAAAAATTTTTTGGTATTTGGTCTGTAGAAGATCTTATCGAATATATTCAAACAAATCCCTCTACTCCCCGAGATATTGAAAATCAAGCACATGCTATTAAGACGCATAATACATTTGAAAGATTGAACCAAATTACACATAAAACCTTATTGCTTTCTGCATCTCACGATAAGCTCGTTCCGAGATTTTTTGTGGAACAAATGCATAAGAGAATCCCGAATAGCATATTTAAGGTAATCGATAAAGCTGGACATGAGTGTCATTATTCAAGAGCTCCTGAAGTAAATCAACTTATTTTAGATTTCTTACAAGAAAAAATTTAAAAAAATTAATTATTATTAATCCCTAAAATGAACTAATTTTTCAGTTTATTATTAATTTCTTTAGCAATGATTTGCCTTTCTTCTTCGGTTATACTTAAACCGTATTTTTCTTTACAAGAAAAAAATTCAACCATTAAGCATACTATTTAAAAATTTTTACGCCTCTTTTTTCTAAAATCTTGATGGACTCAGGGAGAGTCGTTAACCGATTCCAACCTAAATCTAGTGTTTGAAGCGATGTAAGCTTAGTTATTGACTCTGGGAAAGTCGATAACTGGTTACCCCTTAAATTTAGTGTTTGGAGCGATATTAGGTTTGATATTGACTCTGGGAGAGTCGTTAACTGATTTTCATATACAGTTAGCTCTTTGAGCGAGGAGAGGTTGCCTATCGACTCTGGGAAAGTCGTTAAATTATTTTGTTGCAAACGAAGTATTTCAAGCGATTTAAGGTCGCCTATGGACTCTGGGAGTGTCGTTAACAGATTAATGCGTAACCTTAGATCTTTAAGTAATTTTAAGTTTCCTATCGACTCTGGGAGAGACGATAGCTGATTACGCCATAAACTCAGTGTTTGAAGCGATCTAAGGTTCGATATTGACTCTGGGAGAGTCTTTAACTTGTTCTGGCCCAAATATAGTTCTTGGAGCGAGAAGAGGTTCCCTATTGACTCCGGGAGAGACAATAACTGATTCTTACTTAAATCTAGGTATTCGAGCGAGGAGAGGTTGCCTATTGACTCCGGGAGATACGATAACCGCTGATCATATAGACTTAGTTCTATGATGTTATCGGCTTTGATTTTGACTCCAGACATGTTCAAACGAATTTCTTTTACGATTGGGATAATTTTACCAATATCTATCATAAATTGCCAATTGCCTCGCTCGATTTGTCTGGAGAATAGAGAATCGAGCTCTTCTTTATTCAAATAATCCAAATATCTTTGATTTATAAGGTATTGAATTACGGTAAGATTCCCACTTTCAATCTTCTTTGCTATCTCTTCCTTGAACACCCGCTTAGCAATCGGTTCTCCTACATCGCTTAATTTTTTCAATAAGGGAAACGCAATAGTCCTGTGTAACAAGCGTGTATTGTAATTATCTTCGACCCAGACTTGGAGATTTGAGCAATGCCCGAAAAATTCCGTTTCTGCAGGAATTTGAACACTTTTTCGACCTTCCCCTTCCATGGAACGATCTAATTTCTCAGCCGCTTTGTCGATGGATTCTATCTCGTCAAAGGAATTTATTTTATCCACCGGTATGTTTAACAATAGGAATTTACATTGCTTAAAAAGCTCGCCGTTTACGTAAATATTGGTTTTGCCCTTTTCTAACTTGAGAGTTATGTACTCGTTAACTTTAAATTCTTGCATTTTAGGTCTTTTTCAAAAATCAATTTCAGTCCTATACATATAATAGCGTCCTTCCCAATTTAATGTTACAATTTTATAATCGAGTAAATCGAGTAAATATAGTTTTTTTTCTTTATAAATGGAAACGCCTCATTTTAGGATTCTTACAAGAAAAAATTCAAAAAAATTAATTATAACCAAATACATTGATATAATATTATGACGGATTTATATGCGGATGTTAATGGAATTAAACTCTGCTATGATATTCGTGGAGATGGTGATCCTGTGATTCTTATTCACGGATTTAGCGACAGAAAAGAGCATTGGCGCGGCCAAATTGATGCTCTATCTGAACATTTTAAGGTTATTAGATTAGATAATAGGGGAGCAGGAAAAAGCGATCGTCCCGATGGAGAATACTCAATGAAAATATATTCTTCAGACCTTAATGGTCTAATGGAATTTCTCGAAATTGAAAAAGCACATATAGTTGGTCATAGCATAGGAGGAATGATTGCACAAAATTTTGCAATACTATATCCTAATAGAATAAATAAGTTAATTTTAATCAATAGTTTTCCTGGATTAAAACCCCCTGGTGAACCTATTGATGATGCAATTAAGATGTACAAAGAAAACGCAGTTGCTGGTCAAGAAGCAATAAATAAAGATCCTGTTAATGCATTTATTAATGGTGCCAAACCTAGCTATTCGCGTATTTTTTGGAAGGAGATGAAGGAAGATCCTAAAAAAAAATTTCATGGTATATGGTCAGTAGAGGATCTTGTGGATGAAAAAATTAGTTATGGTCCAACTGCGAAAGATTTAATCAATCAAGTTCATGCTATCTCAACGCATAATACTTATAAAAGATTACATGAAATTCAAAAGGAAGTGCTTATTATATCAGCGGAGAAAGATAAATCATGCCCAAAATCAATGGGCGAAAAAATACATGAATTAATACCAAATAGTAAATTTATCGTAATTGAAAAAGCAGCACATCAATCAATATTAGAAAGAGCTCCTGAAATAAATCGACACATTTTAGAATTTTTGCAATCTTAGCCAACTTGTTTATTATTTTTTATTATTATAATTATTACATAAGGAAACCTAACCTAACATTTCGAAAGCTAAAGCTAATTTCTCCTCAATTAGGTTAATTTCGTTTTCACATGTTTAAGGGAAGATAAAATTTCACTTTTTCACAGAAAAAAAAAAAACGTTGTATTTAAATAGCTGACAGTAAAAAAAATAATACCATGCAATTAAACAAAAAAGTATTAGTAGCTTTAGCTGTTCTACTTACTGTCAGCTACGGTCTCTCAATGGCTGCTGCTGGCGTCTCCATCCCTGGATGTGGAGAAGGCGGACCCTAAAAGATTAAAATCGGGTAGTACAATAGCTAAATATTTTAATTTTTTTTAAATTTCATCCATAATTTTACTGATTTTTGAACAAATACTATTCTTCCTTTGGAAGAAGAAAAAGTTTTTTTAAAGAATGAATCTCAAACTTTAAGAATTTTTATTAAATTAGTGTACTCTAACATATTTAATACTAATTTTTAACATCTGGATGGTTATGTCCAATATTGCAACACCAAATTCCAGATGAGCAATCAAGGTATTTCTTTTTATTTTGATCAAAAATCCAAACTCCTTCAGCCCGTTCAATTAAAATATTCTCGAAATGATTGGTTTTTAGAATTTTTTCACTAATTACTGAAATAATTAATGATGTTTTATTAAATAATGGCTTAAAATAAACATAACCATATTTAAAATAAAAGCTTTTCATAACAACAAAACCAAAAGGGATCATTGTATAATTGAACCTACACCCAGAGGTATAGAAGCAATGCGTAAAAGATTTCCGTCTCATCCTGATGCTGTTGATCCGAGAGTTTTTGCAAAGAACTATAATTTATCGCTAGAGGTGAAGAATAGTCCTTTATTCGATGCATTCGTCTTTAGAAAAAAAGACTAACGCGGATTTGAACAAATAATCAAAATTTTAATTAATTATGCAATATTAAGAAAATTTAAACAAATAATAAAGCTGGTTATGTTAAAATGAAAGTAGTTGCAATAAATGGTAGCCCTCGTCCAAGGGGAAATACTTTTCAGTTAATTGAAATGGTTTTTAACTCAATAAAAGAAGAAGATAATACAGTAGAAACTGAAATAATACAATTAGCGGGAAAAACAGTAAACACATGTTTATCTTGTTATAAATGCATGAAAAATAGAGATAATAAGTGTATTCAAAAAGATGATCTTAATGAAATATTTGCTAAATTGGTCGAAGCAGATGCAATCATACTTGGAGCCCCAGTCTATTTTGGTGATGTTACAGGAAAAATGAGATGCTTTATTGAGAGGGCAGGTTTTGTTGCTATGGTAAATGAGAAGGCATTTAAAAGAAAAATTGGTGCTATAGTCATAGCAAAAAGGAGACAGGGGGGAATTCAGGCTTTGAACACGGTCAATTTCCTTTTTTATATAAGTGAAATGATTATTGTAGGCTATGCTATGGGAATTGGTACACATTCTGGTGAAGTTCAAAAAGATTCTGAAGGAAAAACAGATATGAGGATTCTAGGAAGAAATATTGCGTGGCTTTTAAATAAAATTCATAATTAATTTTTTTTGTTAACTTTATTTTTAATAAAGTTAAAGTTTTTGAGGAAATTAAATAATTTCTGTTTTTTTAGACAATTTAATAAATTAATATAATCAAATTACTTTTATATAATGGGTGATCTTATGGGTATGGGTAAAAATATGGGAAAAGTGGAAATTGATGAAAGAGGAAGGTTAACCTTACCAGCCAAAATTAGAAAGGATTTACATATAAAGCCTGGAGACAAGTTAACAATAAAAATAAATTCCGACAATAGCATAACAATTCAAAAAACACCATCTAAAGAAGTGATTTTTGAAAAACTCGTCGGCTGTATTAAAACTCCATTAGAAAAAAAACCAACACTGGAGTCGATTAAAGAAATATGGAAGAAAAAGTTATAGCTTTTTTTGATTCTAATTATTGGATCTATCCTTTTGATTCTTTTTTGATGTCGGTAATTTTTGAGATATCTAACGAAAACATAACTCGACGTCGTTGAGGTTCGTGTTTACTGATTTCTTGGCAAGCCTTTGTTGTAAGTGCTTCAATTTTTTTTCCTCGGTTTTGATAGGCCTCATCTGAAAGCTCAACAAATTTTAGACACTTGTAAAAACAAAAATCCACGCATACTGGCGAACCTCCACATAAATCGCATTTAGTAGCCCTTAGGTCTTTGAAGTAATCAATAGCGCCAAACGGACAAGCTACTATACATTGATGACAGCCAATACACTTTTCTTTATTCACTAAAACTAACGAATCTCCTTGAGGAGTTTCAGCCTTGTAAATGGCTCCAACAGAGCACGCAGCCAAACACATTGGGTTCTCACACTGTAAACAGACAACAGGTCTAGACCATCCTTCCAATCCGTTAGAAACAACTTGGATACGCGAGCGTGAAGGAATAAACTCTCCTTCCTTAGTACTTGAGCACGCTAATTCACACATATGACATCCAGTGCACTTTTCCGATTGAATAACTAAAACTCTTTGGCTCATAGCTACTACTTATCTCAACTCCTTGCAATATAAATAGTTATTATCATTATTTTTATTATTATTCTTATTATTATTATAATTTTTATGAATAACATTGTAATTTAAAAATTACATTTATTAATAGAGGAAAAATTAGATGGTAGATATTAGTAATATTAAGAATATAACTGTGATTGGAACTGGGATTATGGGTCGTGGTATAGCTCAGTTATTTTTGATGGCTGGTTTTGAAAAAGTAGTAATAAATGATATTAAATTAGAAGTAATTGAAGAGGCAACAAGAATTATTGAAGTTAATCTAAAAAAAAGTGAGGAAAAAGATAAATTAGGAGAGGGAATTACTGCTGAAGCTCTAATGACTAGGTTAATTAAAGAACCGGATTTTATAAAAGCAGTTACTAAGGCTGATTTTATTATAGAAGTTGTCCAAGAAATAATGGATCTTAAACAAGAAGTTTTTAAGCAATTAGGACAATATACTCCTGAACACGCCATTCTAGCAAGTAATACATCCGCAATGAGTATAACAAAAATAGCTGAGCCTTCGGGAAAACCCGAACAAGTGATTGGTATGCATTTTAATCTTCCACCACTTTATAATAGATTAATTGAAGTAATTAAAGGAGAGAAAACTTCAGATGAAGCTTTTGAGAGGGGTATAGCTGTTGCCCAAAAAATCCCTTCTCTTGGAGGTAAAAGATTTGTTGCTCGAATCGAAAAAGAATGTACCGGACATATTTTTAATAGGATAAACATCGCTACAAATTTATATTTCATGTGGCTTATAGATCATGCTTTTGATAAAGGAATTTCATGGCAACGACTTGATGTTGACGCTATGAGTTTAATCCCTGTGTGCCCCTACTTACAATGGGATTATATTGGTTTAGATACGACGTATAATCTTCTAAAATACTTTGAGGAAACAGTTTCCCCTGAATTTGCTCCAGGTAAAATTCTTACAAAGTTCTACAAAGAAGGTAATTTTGGAAGGAAAACTGGAAAGGGTCTTTATGATTGGACTGAAGATGGGAAACCGATTATTGGTGATAATATTAAAAAAGCAGATTTGTTAGATTTAGAAATTTTTTTTGCTATTGCATTGAACGAGGGATGCAGGCTTTTAGAAATGGGAATTGTTTCAGGTTATAAAACGATTGATGATATAATGTTCGCTGGAATTAACATGCCAGGAATATTTAGTGCTGGAAAAAGAAATTATGATAAGTGGTCAAAAATGTTGGAAGAACTAAGCGAAAAGTCAGGTATTCAATATTTTAAACCTTGCGAATTAATGAAAACTGGCGGTTTTATTAAAATGAGGAAATAGAAATTATTTCTTTTATACAATTGTAACATGTCTTTAGTTATTATGAATTAACATGCTTATTTTACTCATAACTACTATATATTTCAACCTCCTGTAACATAGATAGTTATAATTATTTCGTCTTGATCTTTTAGAAGTGTCTGATATTTGTCAGGTATTGAAAGTACATTACGACCATTGATTAAGATAGATAAATCTTTCTTGAGTTTTTCCATTTTTATATAAACTTCCAGAAAAGGAAAAATTATAAATTCACAGAATTCCCAATTTATGTTATGACAAAAAGTAACAAAGATGAAAATGAAAAAGCAATTATTATTGACACATTAAAAACATTTAGCGATACAAAAAAAGTAGATGTAAAATTTTTATTATATTATACAAGGATTGATAAGTTAGATTTTAAGTATTTAGTTCAATCACTTATTAGGGAGGGATTAGTAGAATATTTTAATGATATAGATTATTCAACATCCCCTTCGAGGAAGAGAATGTATTTAAGTCTCACTAAGAAAGCTTTGGAAAAATATCCCGATTAATGAAAAAGAAAGAGAGAAAAAAAGAAAAAAGTGGAAATTATAAATTTCACTTCTTTTTACGTTTGATGAAAATAGCTATTATAGCTGTTGAGCCTAAACCACCAATAGCTGCGAATGTCGCGAAGTTTGCTGAAGCTGCTTTCATACCACCGAGTGCGTATACTTCTTTTGTTTCAGTTTCATATTATAGATTTTTTTGCTCTTTTATACAATTATAACATGCCTTTAGTTCTTATGAGTTAACATGCTTCTTTTGCTCATAGCTACTATTTATTTCAACCTCCTGTAACATAGATGGTTATAATTATTTCGTCCTGATCTTTTAAAAGTGTCTGATATTTGTCAGGTATTGAAAGTACATTACGACCATTGATTAAGATAGATAAATCCTTCTTAAGTTTTCCATTTTTATACAATTCCTCAGCTAGAAGCTTACCATGCTTACTCACTAAAGCATCTAAAGCCTCTTGAACGGTGAGTTCTCGTCCCTCGATGATCTCTTGACCGTTTGGTAAGCTTTGAGTTAAAATACCAATAGCTGTAATTTTCACTTTCAATATATCGGTTCACTCTTGTTATTAATTTTTATTTTCAAACACGATTAATTATATATTCTAAATTCTAAAGCTTGGTTCTGCGTCAAATTTATATTTATCGATGGTCTCTTGCGTTGGATTACCTTCACTGTCCCAACCGCGGCATAAATAGTATTCCGATCTCATTTTCAAGAAATTTTCCTCTCCAATAATCTTTCCTGACGCCGGACCATCAGGAAGACTTTCTTCTAATGTGCGTTTTGGTAAAATATCATCTTTGGAACCAAATCCTTCCCGGATATTAATAATTCTAATGAGTGTCGCAATAATTTCCATGCGTTCATGTAGATCCTTGTCCGTATAATTTGAACCAGTAACAATATTTAAGTAATTAGCCCAATCTTTCATTTTTAGATGAATAAACGAGTCTGGCATGTCACAAACTATAAGTGTATGCATTATACACCTATTGTTCATAAGCTCCTTTATGATTTCTGCTTTTCCTTCGATAACGAAAGGATTTACGCCGCCTAGTATTTCAACCGAGGGAGGCCATGCCCTTCGATGACAAGCACCCCTGGGCGTAACGGAATAAGTGATTGTAGAACCCCACCCCGCTCGTGGATCGTAAGCGGGAAATTCTAATCCTTTAGAGTGCATAGCGAATTCCTCAGTTCCTCGCCCAAGCTTTCGTGCCATCTCTTTCACTCCCAGCGCACAGAAAGCCCCAAAGTCCTTTTTACGAGCCATGAGTTCCAATAGCTCAACCACAGCCATATAATTACCGAAATTAAGTTCCAAACCTCCAGTATCTTCTTTAGTTAGAATACCCCTTTCGTAACATTCCATGGCAAAGCCGATTACCACACCAGAAGATATCGTATCCATACCCAAGTCGTCACAGAGATAGTTTGCCTTCATAACTGCCGGTAAGTAATTAATTCCCAGATTAGCCCCCATCATGGCAAGAGTCTCGTATTCCGGACCTTCCAATGTAAGCCCCTTAAAGATTCCTTCCTTAACTTGCGTCATGTTAGCACAACCAGAGAAACAGCCATAGCAGGCACGATCTGCAATCTTGGCATCAAAAACAGCTGTCTTGTCAATATTACCGATGCTTTCTTTAAATTGACCTTGAGAAAAATTTCGAGTTGGAAGCATTCCAGCGGCGTTTGTAATACTTATTGTCATTGGAGTTGTGAACTTTTGTCGAACTCTTTTACGATGCTTAAGGATGAGCGTTCTTAAGGTGCTCATATCAGCGCAACTGATACCACCACTACCTTTAATGGCAATATATTTAAGGTTTTTGGAACCCATAACAGCACCGGCACCTCCACGACCCGCCTTTCGAAAAAACGCACTGCTAACGCAAGCAAAAGGAAGAAGATTTTCTCCAGCAGGTCCAATAGTTAAACAACCACATTCCGGATGGAAGTGTTCTTTAACATAACTCTCCGTTTCGATAGCCCCTTTCCCCCATATCTGACTCGTTTCCGAGAATTCTACCTTATCATCTTCAATAATCACGCCGATTGGACGAGTAGCCTTTTTAGTAATAATTAAACCATCGTATCCCGAGAACTTCAATTCTGGAGCTACTCGACCACTAGAATACGAATCTAACCAACCACCTGTTGCCGGGGATTTGGTAACAATAAGATGTTTGCCCGTACCAAGTGCCATTGTGCCACTTAATGGACCAGTAAGGACCATAAAAATATTGTCCTGTCCAAGCGGATCGGTTTTTGGTGATATGAGGTCCCAATAGAGTTTTGCTCCCAGACCACGCCCGCCGATATACTTTTTTAAGATTTCTTCCGGGATAGATACGGTTTTATGAGACTCTTGACTAAGATCAATGTGTAAAAGCTTTCCTTTATACCCATGAAGCATTTTTAGAACAAAGATTTTCTTTTAAATATTATTCTCTTTTTATTTATATAAATATTTTATGGAAAAGGAAAATGAATACATTACACAAAAATTATATCATTTGATATTATCAGGATGTAATAACGATTGTTTTTAATAAATCAATAAATTTTCATTCTATATTCATTATAAAAAATGATATCATTTAATAATATAATAATGAGATTAACTGAGATTATTCAAGTAAAATCGTCAACAAAACTATCTAATTTATGTCATAAAGCCAAAAATTTATACAATTTAGCGAATTGGTACTTTAGACAAGATTTCTTTCATTTGAGTAATGTTCTTTCTTATTACGATTTGGATTTCGTTCTTAAACGCAAAGAAGCGTATAGGAATTTACCTTCTCAGACATCTCAGCAGATTCTCAAGTTTGTTTCAAGAAATTGGAAATCTTATTTTAAAAGTTTAAGAGAATACAGAAAAAATTACAGAAAGTTTAAGAGAAGACCACAAATTCCCAAATACAAAAAGAAAAATGGAGAGTTTATTGTTATTTTTACAAATCAACAATGTAGAATTAAAAATGGATATCTTCACTTTCCTAAAAGAGTTAATCTCAACCCTATAAAAACGAGAATTCACCGTAAATTAAAAGAAGTAAGAATTGTACCGTTAGGTAGAAATTACAAAATAGAAATTGTGTACGAAAAAGAAGAAATGAATTTAGGATTAAATCGAGACAATGTGTTAGCGATTGATTTGGGATTGAACAATCTTATAACTGCAGTAAACAACATTGGTAAAAAGCCGATTGTTGTTAAAGGTAAGGTTCTAAAATCCATAAATCAATTCTACAACAAACAATTGGCGTATTACAGAAGCGTTGAAAACAAAAAAGGGAATTTTCAGGACACAAAAAGAACTTTGAAATTACATTTGAAACGAAATAATAAGATTACTACTTTATTTCATCGAATTTCGCGATTCGTGGTAGAGCATTGCGTTCAAAACGACATCGGAACGATAGTAATTGGACACAATCAAGGTTGGAAGCAAAAAATTAACATAGGAAAGAGAAACACTCAAAATTTCGTTCAAATTCCATTTTACAAATTGTTACAACAAATCAAATACAAATCTGAACTAATAGGAATACAATTTGAAACAGAAGACGAGTCTTACACTTCTAAATGTAGTTTTTTAGACAACGAAGAAATCAAAAAACACGACAAATATTTAGGAAGAAGAATTTCAAGAGGGTTGTTTAGAACTTCTAACGGAAAGATTATTAACGCCGATGTAAATGCGGGATACAACATCTTGAGAAAAGCATTCCCAAATTCCGTTTCGGTTGATGGGATAGAGGCATTGTCGAGTAAGGCGGGGCTGTTACCAGCCCTTTCTCCTCTCGGAACCACACGTACGAGTTTCCCCGTATGTGGCTCGAGCCTAAAATGCCCAACGCGTCGCCGCGTCCTTCTTCGGACTTCGTGTCACCACTATTCCGTCAAGGAATCCCGTCACCGTTTTTCCTCAAAAAGGATCTTGGGTTTTCAAGAATC
>JAUWBH010000214.1 GCA_030605085.1 Promethearchaeota archaeon
TACAACTATTTAATGAAAGATGTTAAAAAGAAAAAAATAGGGTATAGATTACCTGAAGGCAAGCAAACTTTCGTTCAAACCGTTCTTAGCAGCTATGAGTAAAAACTTAAATTCCATGATCACCTAAAAGGACTTATACCCTATTACTATTAATTTTTTTATTATTTAGTTTTAATTATTAAATTACGGATTTCATCGTAAGAACCCATAATTTCTTTAACATTAGCACGACTTAATCCTTCTTTTGGATCTCCTTCAAATACTTTTTTTCCAATATTTAACAGCAACATTTTACCCGCCCAATGTTCTACAAAAAATAAATTATGGGATGTAAACAAAATTGTCATCTCCCCCTCTTTTCTAAGTTTTTCTAAAATTTCAAAATGATTATAAATTGATTTAAAGTCTAAATTTGCGAATGGTTCGTCTAAAATCAATAATTTAGGCTCCATTGCTAATAAACCAGCTAAAGCAGCTCTTTTTTTTTGACCCCACGATAAATTAAATGGTGAATAGTTTTTATATTCTAATAAATCAACCGCTTTTAACGCCCATTCTACTCTCTTTTTTACTTCTTTCGGTTCAAGTTTTAGATTTCTTGCCCCAAAAGCTACATCTTCTTCGATCGTGGGAGCAAATAATTGGTCGTCTGGATTTTGAAATAAAAACCCTATTTTTTGCCTTATTTTCCATAATTGTTTTTTATTTCTCGTAAGAACCTCGTCAAAAACTTTGATTGTCCCAGATTTAGGTTTCAATAATCCAACTAATAATTTTAATAGAGTTGTTTTACCTGAACCGTTATTTCCCGTTAAAGCATATATTGAATTTTTTTCAATATTAAATGATAAATCCTTAATACTAAAATTGGAATCGTAGCTGAAATTCAAACTTTTTACTTCTACTACAAAAATAATGCAAAAACCTCTTTATAAATTAATTCTAAATTCATAAAAAAAACTAAATATATCATAACACCGAAAAATAAAACCAACAATACTAAATCGATTATTTTTATTTTTTTAGGAGCAAATGTAAGCTTACCCGTAAAACCACGCATTTTTAGACTTTCATATAGTCTTTCACTATGCTCCATATTTGTTACAAGACTTTTTCCCATTACATAAGCGTGTGCCTTTAATTTTTCCCAATAATTAGTGATTTTTTTACCTCTTAATTTTTGTGCTTCTAATATTTTTTTATTCGAACTCGCTATGATTGGAATGTAATGAAGCATTATAATAAGACTCCCAACAAAAAATGAAGGAAGCCTCATAGTTGTTAAAGCTTCAATAAACTCTGAATATGTTAAGGATGAAAAGAAAGACATAAAAATATATGTGGCTCCAAAAATTCTCATAAACATTAAATAAGATCGATCCAATCCCTCTTTATAAATATTAAGCGTAAAACCTACATTAATTTGTAGAATTACCGTACTTCCAATATAGAACGGAATAAAAATCGTGATTAAAAGTATGAATGGGATAATATTTTTCAACCTTGAAAAAATTCTTAAAAGGGGCAATCGAGCAATTAAACTAATAAAAAAAGTGAATATTATAAAGGTATAAATTAGGAAAATATTATCAATGAGAAGAAATGGAAGTACAAAAATGAAGGGCAGAATCATTCTCACTAAAGGATGAATATTATTTAAATATGTTTTCTCTTCTTCGTGCCTAAATGGTAAAATTGCTTCCAATTTCTTATATTCCTTCTTATTTTTTTGGTAATATGAAATAATATTAATTCGTAAGATAATATTATTTAAGTCTTATAAATTAATTACCTTTATAATTTAAACCTTTATGGGGATTTAAAGATTGTTTTGATAAAAAAAGTCAATTTTCCCATGTTTGAACGCCATTAAAACATAATTTGCATGGCAATATTGTTAATCCATTCTCAATTAACTTCTTTTTTAAATTATATTCGTTTCCGACTCCTGCTAAAATGATTGCTGAACCACCTCCCCCTGCTCCATTTAATTTAAATCCTATGGCTCCATTTTCTTTAGCGATTCTTTCGGTCTTTTCAATTATGGGGTTAACCATTAAGGGATGCAATTTCTTTTGCGCCTCCCAATTTTTATACATTATGTTACCTACTACTTCAATATCAGATTTTATAACTTTTTTCATTTCGTAAGCACATTCTTTCATTGTATCAATAGCTTTAATTGTATCTTCATGACCCATTTCAAAGTTTTTAATAACTGCTTTATGCATTTCACTTGAGCTTCTAGAGCTCAGATAAACTAAAATCATCTGACTCCCTAATTCGCATATTCTTTTTTCTTTAATTTGAATTTGTGAGATTCTAACAGAGGGATAATCTATTTCCATAAAATTTATACCTCCATAAGCAGCAGCGTATTGGTCCTGTACTCCACTCTCCATTTTCAATTCTTCTGTTTCAAGGTTGTGAGCTAATTCTGCTATTTCATTCGGAGCTAAATGTTTATTAGAGAAATGCGCTAAAGCCGCAATGAGGGATACAGCAACGCTTGCACTTGTACCTGTACCACATCCAGGAGGTGCGTCTGCCCGAACAAAAATATCCAAACCTGTTTTTATGTCCATTCTTTTTACGGCCGCTTTCAATAAATCTAAAACGCCATCATATTCTATTTTACGGAAATTTTTTATCTCGGTAATTAAATCTAAGTTTTCTGAAACTATTTTTATTTTATCTGAATTATTTTCAAAAATTCTCACAAAACTATAGAGATCAACGCAAAAATTGAAAACAGCTCCATTTTTATAAAACCATGTATCAGTCCAGCCCCCTATGTCACAAATCCTTACGGGAGCTCTGGAAAATACATTCATTTTCAAATATTCAGGTTTTTATTATTTTTTTTTTTTTAAAACTATTAAAATTTCTTCAATTAATTATAAGAAACTCTTTATCGATTCCACGATTTTATTTGAACTTATTTCTGCAATCCCTAAGGAAGTAGAAGATTCGTATAGAAGGATTATTATATAACTTTTTCTCAATATTGATTTATGGGAAACTTCTCTTGATAAAATTTTTTGCCCACTTTTCAACGTATAAATAATTCCTGAAATATCTAGTTCTTTTCCCTTAGATCGAATTTCTATTTCATTTAATATATTTACTAATATTTTTCCAGGTAAAGAAGAATAAATTACATTTCCCTTAATTGAAATAACAGCGGCTCCTAAAATCTCATTTTCATTAACAAGCTTTTTCATGAGGCTAGTAGTTTTTATATAAAAATTATGTCTATAATCTATTAATCCCCTAATAAGTAAATCGAAACCTATATCAAGTCTTTTGTTTTTAATTGCTCTATAATCAATTGAATTGTTATATTTTTTATAAAATCTTAAAAAAGCTTTTGAAATCCTATTTAAACTGTACACTAAAAATTGTGGACTTATATTTAAATCAGCTAAAAGTACATAGATAAAATCATCTTGTATTTTAAATACAAACCTAATGTCCATCATTTCAAGAATTTCTAATTTTCTTTGTGTTACCTCTTCAGAAAATGTAGAAATGGCTGATATAAAAGAACTCACTAAATTAACATTAAGGTTCTTAAATTTTTTCGTAAAATTTCTGCTATAAATACAGATACCTGACTTTTTTAAAATTAATAAAGTGTGTGTTTTCATCTCTAATGAATTAGAAAACATTTGTTATATCCCCGCTTTAAAAAGCATTTAAAATTAATTTACCATACTAATAGGAACATTTTACGATATTTTAAATTTTTTCTAAATACCAGAATCTTTAAGATATCAAAAAAAAAGAATTTAGGTTAAAAAAAAAGATATTTAAATAAATGTGAAATTTAATTGAATCCAAATGGGAAAAAGTTAATTATCATCCAAGCGTAGAACATGCTCAAGAAAATCGATGAGCCTAAGATATTTCGTCCAGAATACATATACACCCATGTAACTAATATTTGTTGTATAACTGAAAAACAAATCACAACGGTGAGAGAAAGCGCTAAAAACGAAAGATCGCGATTTGGATGACCCCAAGTAAGAAGCATGATTGGGACCCAAAGTAAGTTATCGATCAGAATTCCAATACCGGTCATAGTGAAATATTCTTTAAGCCGATTTGAAGTATTAATACGCCCTTGAATCACTCTAAAATAGAATTCCTTAATTAGTAAGAACGGAAAGAAAACTATGGTTATCAACAATATAAATATAATCTCCCTTAATGTTGGAATAGTGGTGGTCGATGACCAATGAGCAACAGCTGCTATAGACATAGTGAATATTACTGCGGCTAAAATTCCGATGAGAACTGATTGTTTATAATTCGTAGAGCACATAGTTTTAAATTTTGAAGGAAGATCTTTAAT
The DNA here is from genome assembly GCA_030605085.1 of Promethearchaeota archaeon. The sequence continues at coordinate 4,358 of JAUWBH010000214.1, forward strand.
CGATAAATGTTCCTTACGGCGTAGTATTAAGAGAGAGTATACTAAAATTACGCCAATTGCGGTACCTAGTAAAATTGCAAATAAGTTATGTATTTGGGAAATTGGCATAAGATAAGTAAAAGGCCATGCCAGGAAGGTTTGAACTAATATACCAATTGCGGCTATTATCATGTAGTATGCTATTAATTTGCGCATCGAAACTTCTTCAGTTAATACTTCTTTTTCTGGATAAGCGAATTCTCTTTTGAAAAGATAATTGCCAATATAGGTTAGTACTACAAAGACGAGAGAAACGACACCAATTAGAGTAATTAAATAGGAAAGCTGATTATATACTATGGTTAATCTTATTTCTTCTTTAACTTCTCCATTGAAAGCGAGTTCGAACCATTTTACTGTTTCGTAAATAATGGTATAATCGCGAACTTCACCTAAATGCTCAGAAAGTGGGCTAATAACAACTTTGCAAGCATCTCCATCGTGAAAACTACCATATCGTTTTCCAATCTCTACATCTGACCTACCAGTATATTCTTTCAAAAATTTAATGGCGTGTTTTTCGGTAAAAATTTGTTCAAATCTCCCAAATGCCATTAAAAGGTTTGAAATTTTGTCAAAGTCATATTCTGTTCCTACCATACCAATAGAAACCGTGGCGTCGATTTTGTCAGGATTTTTTTCGGCTGTTCTTAATGAAGTGGAACCGCCCATTGAATGACCAACCAACCCAATTTCATCGATGTTTCCTAAACCTCTGAGAAAATCAACGGCAACCTCCATGTCCTCGACCAAACCGTCGTACAGACTTTCATCTCCTCTTGCTCCGAGGTATCCATCTGACGACCCATGTCCTCGAAAATCTATATTTACAACCGTAAATCCGCGTTTAACGAGTTCTAAGCATAATGGTTGCATGTACTGCTTGTTTCCACAGTATCCATGAGCCACAACGACTCCCGGATGTTTACCGGATGTATATTTTGGATAATAAATTCGAGCATCTATTTTTGTACCATCTTTAGAAATAAGAGTTCTGTGCTCAATTACATAAGGATTCTCTGAATCAGCGTAAAATGTAAAAATTAAAAGTGGGATGAGTCCACCAGTAATCAATATTAAATTTATTAAAAGTCCCGCTCGTTTTTTATCTGATTTTATTTTGTTTATTATCGACATAGTAATTTTTTGTGAGATTTTTTTTATTTGATTTTTATTTCGTTCAATTTATTATTAAGCTTTATAGATAGTACGATTAAAAGTTTATATTTAAAATTAGATTCGGAATATATCAAATTTAAATTTAAATAAAAAGAAAAATGAAGTTAAAATTAGAAAATCCTACTTTTTCTTAAAGGCAATAATCGCTGATCCTTGAGTCGTAATTGTTTCATTTTTTAATTGGCTAGAGATCTCTATCTCAACAAGATTCTCGCCATTTTCTTGGTATTTTTTTATTACTTTTCCTTTAATTCTTATGACACTGGCTTCAGGGGTGATTCCTGAGAACTTAATCTTATAATTCTTAAGAACTCCGCCTATAGCCCAGTCTGTAATGTAAGACCCGACAATCGCCATCGAAAGCATTCCATGAACAATACATCCCTTCAGACGAGCCATCTCCGCCATTGATTTGTCGTAGTGAATCGGATTTACTCCAATGGTGGGTTAACCACCAAAGTTATAGTCCCCTGATGCAGATGCATAATCGACCAATTGCTGGCGGTTAATTGGACCTACTTTTTTAGTTGGTAATTCCATACCTTCTGAAATATCATCAAAATTTATAATCTCTTCCGACATAATTTTCAAACCTCCTTAATTTTCAATGAAATACAATCCAAGTATGAATTTGATCAAATACTTTCTCGTTTGTTTCCTTATTTTTTCCAGATGTCTGTGAGGTAACGATATCAAATGTTCTTTTTCCTTGTTTTTCTATTATATCTACTACTTTTGTTTGATATACAATCGTATCCCCTGCACAGCATGGAGCGTAGTATTTAAATTCCCTTCCACCATCTAATAATTTCCTAAAATCAATTTTTAATTTAGTAAAAAACCTAGGATCTGAGAGAGCGATAGTTGTAAAAAAAGTTGGCGGCACTACTAAGTCTTTGTATCCCTGTTTCTTAGCGTAATCAACATCAAAATATAATGGATTAGTATCTCTAACTGCATTGGCAAACTGAGAGACTTTCCAACGAGAAATCTTTTTTTCGGCGGATTTAAATTCACGCCCGATGTGTTTTCTATCAATCATATTTTCTATTAATCTCTTTTTAGATTATAATATAATAAATTACGTTCTATTTATTAAAAAATTCTTACTATCTTTTTCAATTAAAAATTTCATGATATTTATTTAATTCGAATATCATCATAAAAAAAGTTAAAACCATTAATATTTGTTGAATACATGTTTTAGAAGGAGGGATTCACTATGATGAATCTTTTTTACTCGTTTTTTTTTCCCCTCGTAAAAATTTTTCCATTTCAATCAATATTGATTCACCTTTCATTTCTTTCGTTTTCTTCTTCGATATCGCTTCGGTTTTCTTTTCTTGTAAAAATTTTTCCATTTCAATTAATATTGATTCACCCTTCATTGCCAATATTTCGTCTGCTTCTTTTTTAAATTTTTTAAAACGCGAAACTTCTCCATCCCAATTTTTAAGTTCTTGTTGAAATAATTCGAAGAATTTAGCGCTTAACTTGTTTGAAATCCTTTCCAACTTGGAATCCTTTATTTTATCATGGTTATAGACGAAAATTAAATCGTCTATAATAGAAAAAGTAAAAATATCGTCTTCTATTAATATTTGCTTCAAGTTTTTATTAGATATTTCTTTTGCAAACAAATTTAATGCCGTAAGGAAACTCGAGAATAAGTTGCTATCTATTTTTTTCTCACAATATTGACGAGAAAAAAGACAGATCCCATCTTTAACAATATATACTGCGTGAATCATGAACTTCTATTAGTTTTTATATTTCTTTTCCCTCTTTTGTCTCATTATGAGTAATTATTAATATTATCATGGTTAATATTATTTAAATTTAACTGACGTTCTTATTCAGCAAAAATTATTCTAAATATTTAAAACCTTCATAAATTCTTTATTGAAGTTTATGGTATACACATTATTTTCTATATATTCCTTTTTGAATGATATATTGCAACACTTCGTCTGTTCCACCCCCTATCCTTAAAAGTCTTACATCACGCGCACATCTCTCAACGGGATATTTATTCGTATAACCGATTCCACCTAAAACCTGAATGGCGTCATCACAGATTTTAAACGCATTTTGACACGCAAAAAGTTTAGCCATAGCTGCTAAAGTTCCGTCTCTTATATTGTTTACGGATTTCTCTGCGAGAGCACATCCAGCCTCGTAATTGGTTACCATTTGAGCAATTTTAAAGCTTATACCTTCAAATTCGCTGATGGGTCGTTTAAATTGAACCCTTTCTTGAGAATATTGAATCGCAACATCTATAGCCCTTTTAGCAACGGCCAAGGCTTGAACCGATAAAACAACTCGTTCAGGTCCTAACATAGCCTGCATTCCAGAAATTACAGAGGTTTTTCCCGCTATTTTCTTGCCAGAAGGATCTTGCTGAATTTCTTTGTATAATAGAGCATTGTCTTTTGGGATT
>JAUWBH010000089.1 GCA_030605085.1 Promethearchaeota archaeon
GTCGGATAACCAACGACTACAAAAAGAAACAGAATTCTACCGATGGAATAGCGGGAAGTTAAGCCTTTGGAGAAAATGTAAGACTCAGCACGATTCCCGAATCTTGTTGAGCTGTTTTCGATGAATTAGGAATCCACACACTTTAGTGAGTGGTAGTTCAAGGATTGACCCATTTATTATATAGAATAATATTTAGATATACCGAAAGAATCGTGAAAGTGTGGTTTCACGAACATTATTACTCATTCTAATAGAATATTATATTAACCTTAAAATTTAATCTAACATTCAATTTTTTTTTTTTTTTATTTAAAAAAAATCGAATTTAAGGATGTGAGAAATTTAGCAAACATTCCTCAAGCAAAATTATACTTTGCGGGAATTTTACAGATAATTTAAAAATAGATTACTATTTATCCCTTATTTTTCTTTTAATTTAAATTAAAATTAGTTAAATAGTTATCATAATAGACTAAGGATGCTATTTTAAAATTTCTTCACATAATTTACTCCTTTTTTCACCTCCTAAATAAAGTCCAACACATCCTATATTGCAAAAAGGTGAAAATCTATGCTGAGTTATATATTCACGTAGTTTTTGATATTTTTCACCAAACCAAATTTCCTTAAAACTTTTTTCATGGAGGTTGCCCATTGTAAGATCATAAATCGTATGACAGGGAGCAACATCTCCGGAGGCCGTGATATCTACACTTATCCACGGCATTTGGCATTTTTCGTATAAATCCGTCATCTTTGTCCATTCAGTTTTAAAATAAGCCGAAAGATTCTCTGTGGAAATTGTTGGTGGTTGGGATGTCGTATTTACATTAATTTTATTTAAATATTCAGACACTTTCGTTGCTTGACGTACTAATTCCTCAATATTAATTTTTTCGAAGTCTTTAAGAGATCGGACAAAACCCTTCCAATACTTTTCACTTTTAACGCCAAATTCTGATTTAAGCCATTTAGCATAAGCTAAGCCCATATCCTCAGTTATGAAATTTTGCATTAGGAAACTGGCATAATTAAGCGCTGATAAATTTAAGTCGTTATTGTTAAGAAAAAAATCTTCTATACAAAAATAATTATCGGGGGTAACTGTGTACAATAGGCTAATGTGGGGGGTTTTACTTCCTGTTTTTTGCTTCTCTTGATGGAGAATCTTAATACCCTCCAATGCTCTGTCATAACTTCCTTCTCCGCGTTGAGAATCATTTATATCTTTAGGTCCATCAACAGATACTTTAACTTGGCCGACTCCCGTTCGAACGAGCATAGATGCATGCTCTTTTATCAATGTTCCGTTGGTAGTTATTTCAAAAAAATTACCCTTCTCTTTGATTGCTAAACTTAATTCTTCTAAATAAGGATATGTTAAGGGTTCTCCACCAAATAAAGAATAATATGGTTTGGGTTTTGCTGAAGCCATTTCATTTATAATTTTTTTCGCTAACTCAAGATCCATTACGTTTGGTTTTGTTCCCGGCTTAGCTCTTTTATAAGCACCATTTTCCCCCCAAAAGAAACACATTTTACAGCAAAGATTACAGGTTTCAGTTAAATGTAGTACAATTGATAAGGGGAGCTTTAATTTTGTTCTAGGCAAATTTTAGACCTCTATTAATCTCTATCAAATATATATACGTGTTTTACATATATGTGATTATTATTAAAAGTAGATTTATAAACTTATGGATATAGTTTTTCGGTTAAAATATTGGAACGCATTTATAGTATTAGTATATATCCCATTTTTCTTCGCAGCGGTAATCTTACAAATAATTCTTGAAAAAAACTATTTATAATCTATTATTATTTTATATATCACTAACGGTTTTTACTTTAAAATCTATTAAAATAAAAATTAGAGGAGTAAAAGTGAAGACTAAACGAATATTTTATGTATATTTAATCACGATTCTAATTATCTTTCCTATAGTGATTAGTGTTAGTGCTGTCGCTCAAAGTGCATATTATATTGGATCTAATGAGAATGACGAATATATTTGGGATTTAACATATGATGAGGAGTTAGATAAGAAAATGGGAGATGAGATGGCAATTGATAGGTCCGTTTTTGATGTAGATGATGATGTTAAAGCATGGAAGCATATTATTACCAAGATCGGTAATGAAAAGTCATATGAGGGCGATAAGGGTGTAAAGTACAAATTAAATAAATATAATTCTGAACATGCAGGTGGACCAGATGGAGACAAATACGACTGGAAACTGGATGAAGAAGGTGAAGAATATATTATTTTAAAATATGAGCCTGATGATCCTAGCATTTTAAATCATTATGTAGACTGTGCTTTATTTGGTGCTTTTTATGTAGCTACTAATGTAGACTGGAAAGAAGTATTGGAAGAATTGAATGATTATGAAGGAGGGGAATATGAAGCTACTTATAATGAGTACGAAAATAGTATAAAAATCACGATTTACGAAGATTATTTAATTCTTGATGATCAAAAATATGAAGTAGGTACAATTGACGTATGGTGTGATTATACTAATAATGGGATCCTTGAATTTTATGAATTTGAATGGAAAGACACGATAATTAAACTTGAATTAAGAGGTTCAAGAGATTCATTTTGGATTAATTACTGGTTGTGGGTTATTATTGGAATAATCGCTCTTGCTGCGGTTATTATTGTGATTATTTACATCTATGTTATTAAAGGAAAAAGGCCAATATTGAAAAAAAGAGAAGCCAAATTTTATTAATTTTTTGTTTTTATATAGTATAATAATAATCTTTTTTTTAGAAATAAGAAAAATTACAGCAAACTATTACATTTCAAATTAAATTTAGTGAGTTTAATGGAGTTTACTATAAATTCGAAAATTGAATTGAAAAATGGAATTAAAACGGGTTCTTCCGTAGAGATCCCGATTATTGGTCTAGGAACGTGGATACTTTCTGGAAAACAAGCATATCAATCGGTATTATGGGCCTTAGAAGCAGGATATAGATTGATTGATACGGCAACAATATATGGAAATGAGAGGAAAATCGGAGATGCGATTATAGATAGTAAAATGCCTCGGGATGAGATTTTTGTAACAACTAAAGTCTGGAATAACGACCAAGGTTACGACAACACCATTTCTGCTTTTGAAAGGAGTATTAAGAAATTAAAGCTGTCGTATGTTGATCTTTATTTAATTCATTGGCCTGTAACGGGTTTAAGAAATGAAACTTGGAAAGCTCTCGAAAAATTACTTAAAGATGATAAAACTCGTGCGATAGGCGTTAGTAATTTTACAATACGCCATCTGAAGGAACTTATGAAAGATTCATCCACGATTCCAAGCGTAAATCAAGTAGAATTTTCACCCTTTTTATATCAAAAAGAACTTTTAGATTATTGTGCGTCTCATAATATCATTGTTGAAGCCTATTCGCCCCTGACCCGCGCAAGGAAGTTAGATCATCCACAATTAAAAAGTATGGCTGAAAAATACGGAAAAAAGCCAGCTCAGATATTAATCCGATGGGGCCTACAACATGGTATCGTAGAAATTCCTAAATCAGGAAGTAAGGCTCATATCTACGAAAATGTGAGTATATTTGATTTTAATATAGTTGACGAAGATATGAAACAACTTAACAATTTAAACGAAGATTTTCGCGTGGCAGATGATCCTAGTACATGGGATTGAAAATTCAAGAAAATTTAGAGCAAAATTTAAATCAAATGCGTGTAACATAATTATTGTGTCAGCTCGGATCGAAAAGAAAAAAACAGAATTAATTGATATTGATTAATAGTATAGAAAAATGTTATTTTTTTTTTTAATTTTTAAAGAAATTTTATATATTTCTGAATTAAGCTGTTAAAGCTAAGGCTAGTAGTAACGCTCCTTGGATTTCTGATGGATTTCCAACCCTTGATGTATCTATAATTATTCGATTAATGTCCATATAAATCGCTCCGTACGCCTTCCCTCCTCCCAAATGTACTAATGTACGATAAATTAGATTACCCGAAATTCCGTCAGGACCAAGAATTAAGTTTGATTTTTTTTCAATAGCGTTTTCGATTAATATTTCGTCGTGAGAAATTGTGAGATTAGGAATCTCTTTTTGAAAAAATTCCACTATTTTGTTTGCTATACTTATTGTTTTGTCAACTTGAGGATCTCTTCCAATATCTCCTATTCTGCCCCCACTTAATATACTAACATTTGGCTTAATGTGTAACGAATCTAATACTTTAATCGCCTTTTTAATAAATGAAATTTTATTTTCAAAACTATTACATTCGTCAATGCCAACAGGACCGTAAAAGAATTGAAAACCATTATAGGTTTCTAATAGCGCCACGCGACTTACTTCAGATACTTTTAAATTACTTTTAACTAATTTTAAAAATTTTGACGAACTTAAAGAACCTCTAACGATAGAATTAATCGTTTTTTTGATTAAATATTCAATAATTTCTTTTTCGGGAACATCAGCTTTAATTAAATTGATTTTTGAATTATTTTCTTTATATCTTTTATCGTTTTTAACATGATTAATAGCTTTCTTGTTTCCAAAAATAAAGATTGTGGATGTGTATTCTTCCAAAAATTTTAAAGACGCGTTTAGAATTTTAATATTATGCTCTTTTAATTGTCCCAAACCTATTCCAATATTAGCACTTTTTAATTTTGCTTTTGATTCAAACACTTCTAATATGGTCATTATAGATACAGTTTAGTAATTTTATTAAAATCATGATATTGATCATGATTATTATAAAATTCGATAATTACCCATAAACATAGAATAAAAACGAAATAATGATAGTTATGGAATTATACACTCCGTGAGTTACCGTAACAGCGATTAAATTTTCGTTCCGCCATTCAAATAATACACCAATCATTAAGGATATAAGAATGTACGGAGTAAAAAAATATATGAATAATATAATGAACAGTAATGGACTAATAAAGATTGCGAGAATTAAAATCACGACGAGATGTAAAAGTGCAAAGATTACGGCTGTTACTAAAATTCCATGTTTTTCACCTATATTTCTAACGAGTCCTCGCTGCATAAAACCTCTAAATAATATTTCCTCTGAAGGCCCTACAACTACTATCATCATTATTACCATAAAAATTAATACGAAAATATCCCATCCTGTGATTGTTACATCAACTTCTTCAGCAGCTTCAACAAACCTTACTCCAAATAGCCTTAAGATTAATTCTATTGCGATTGAAGATCCTACAACTATAACCAATCCAACAAGAGCAAAAGCTAAACCTATTAATATTTCTTTTAAAACGCCAATTCGGTCGTAGCCCTTTGTTGTAAAACCCAATATTGTTAATCTATTTTCCAAATTTGGGTTTTGCAAGTATTTTCCAACAAATAGCACGGGAATTATAAATAATACATATGTTATAAGAACTGCCCCGACAATGAAAAACGGATTAGCCAATACATTAGGAACGGTAAAAATTAGTGCTATAAATATAGCTATGACAATTGAGTTGACTATCACATATCCGAGTAATGGAAATCCCATTGAGGCTAAATTGCCCCATAACTTTGTATCTTTTGTGTCAAGAACATTTTCATCGCTAATTAAATGTTCATGCGGTTTATATGGTACGCTTACAGAAACACCAGAAGAATAAGATTTTTGAGGTTGTGTATATTGTATTGTTTCTTTACGGGGTAATAGTATTTTATGCTCCTTTAAATATAACAAATCAAGCCCACACTTCACACAAAATCTCAAACCCTTAACATCAGGGAGTTTAGTTCCGCAACCTGGACAATACGACCATGTTACTTTTTTATCTTCTTCATCTGACATTATTAATTTAATAGAATAAATTAATTATTAATAATTTTCCATTTCGAATTATGTAAATCAAATCAAGTTAAAATTAAAAAAAGTTGGAGTCCAATTTTTAATTTAATCATCAAAATAATTTAGTGGTGAATTTTAAAAGATTTTAGTGAGTAAAATAGCAAAATAATTCTTTGTTTTCAATTTTAATTGGATTTACGAAACCATATCTCTCGAATTGAATCGTTTTGTTCATAGGAATTTTTAATAAGTTTATCTCTCCGTAACCATTCGAAACATTACCATCAGGTTTAAGAATAGAAACCTTAACTTTATCTTCATCTGGTACCCATTGAATTATTGAGTAAGACAAAGATCGATTTAATTCTAAACTATGGAAATTTGCTTTAATTTTTTTACCTTTTAGGTCAATAGAAAGAATTTGGATGTTTATTAAATCCTTTAATCGGAAAATTTGTCCTTCTTTCAATTTATTCGCATCTGATAAAGCAATTAAGATCTTTATTTGGTTATTTTTAACTATTACTTTTATTTTTCTTTTCCCTTTTTTAGGATTTGTGGGTAAGAGCAATGGTTCCGCTATAAGTTCTGAAAATGGAATGTTCTCAACAACGAGTAGAATAGGGGCTTCCACAAAAAAGTATCTATCAGACGAATTATCAATTATTGCCTTATTTTTAGCGTATATCCAACTTGTAGAAAAAGTTATACCGGACATTGACATTCCAAGGTCTAATAGCGCTTCACTTAAGGCTTCTGGTTTAATACCTCTTTTCTTTAAAGATTGCAAGCTCCATGTCCTTGGATCGTCCCACCCCTCAAATTTTCCACTTTGAATGTTGTTTCTCGCCTTAGTTTTACTTAAGTACATATCTGGAAACTTCAATCTTCCATAATGAAGGAACTCGGCTTTTTCCCATTTAAAATGCTCCCAGATGAAATTTTCAATAATATCCTCTTTAATTAAATCAGCACCTCGTAAAATGTGTGTAATACCTATGAGATGATCGTCAATAGCCCAAGAAAACTCTAACATCGGCCATATAATATATTTAGTTCCAACTCTCGGATGTTCTGCCTCTGAAATCCGCATAATAATTTGATCTCTTAAAGCCGGATCTTTTTGCTCCATCCCAGTTTTCAATCGCACAACTGCTTCCATTTCGCGATATTGTCCTCTAAGCATGCTATGCCATTCGTCTAAATTTTTCTTAACTAGCTGATCTCTATGGGGGCAGTTTTTTCCCTGTTTTTTGTAATTTTCTCGAAAGATCTCTGCGGTACAATAGCAAACATAAGCCATATTGTCTTTAATTAATTGTTCGCAATATTTATAATACATTTCTAGTCGATCGCTTTTATAGTAAATTTTAGAACACTTAACTCCAAGCCATTCAATTCCTTCTTTTATTAAATCGTAAGCCTCAGGAAGAACATACTTAGCCTTTGGACTATCTCTTAAGGCTCTTGGGCTTCCTATAGTATCGTCGTAAAATAAAATGAGTTGACCGTTGTATCTTTTTATATATTCGTTATTTAACACAACCATTCTGGCATTACCGATATGTAGAGCTCCACTAGGATAAAGTGCTAAACGCATTACGACCTTATCATATTTATCGAGATTAGGTAATTCGGGTAGCTCCTTTTTTTCTACTTTAATTTCCTTTTTTTCTAAAGCTTGTGGGTCTAATTTTAATAATTTAGCTTCTTGTTCCTCTAAACTTAGCCCCGAGATTTCTTCAATGATTTGATCTAATATAGGTATAATAATTGTAGCTTGAGATCTTAAATCTTTTCTTTGAGCCATTAGTTTACCCATTATTGCCTTCTTATTAGGTTTTCCACTAAATTCTATGGCATTTTTTAACCCATTAATTAAAAGAATTTTTTTAATCTCTTCGACATCCATACCCAATAAATCATCTATAGATATTTTATCCAGAATTTTTTCTAAGTTTTAAACAATATGAACAGTAATGTGTAACAAAAAAAATAAATCATTATTAAGTACTTTTATATATTAACAAAAAATCAAAGTATAATAAAGATATTATTTGATAAAAACTAAGGTGTTTTAAAGATTTACTATCGAGGATATATTCTTATTCGTTGTAAGATCGTCGGAACAGAATGGAAAATAGCAGAAAAATTAAAAACTCTAAAGTCCACTAGTTCAGACGAAGATTGGAAAGTCTCATATGCAACTCCGATTTATGGTGGTTGGGACGCAATTGTAGAATGCTCATTTAGTAAGCTTCAAGATTTAGATAAAATTGTGACTTACTGTAGAGTTGACGATGAATTATCTCAGTGGATTGAAGAGACTACAACTCTTATTTCGTCGAAACCCGATTATTCAGGTTAATCTTTTAATTTTTTTTTTAATTTTTTATCTATCTATAGTTCGACAAGTTATTATCAAATCATTTTATTCATTTAATCCGATTATAAATACAATTAAATTACTAAAAAGATGATCTGGAAAACAAGAATAACTCATTTGACCGATATAAAATATCCAATCATTATGGGAGCATTTGGTGGTTGGGGTAAAGCTAAGTTTGCTTCTGCTTTTTCAAATTCGGGAGGTTTAGGAATAATAGCTGCTTTAAATTTTCCCAATAAAGAAGAATTTAAAAAAGATTTACAAAAAATGAAAGAATTGACAGATAAACCATTTGGTGTCAATCTTTCCCTTCCTCATTCTGGATTTAACGATACGAAAAGAAGTACAAGAACTAAAGAAGACTATTTAGATTACATAGAAATTGCTCTCAACGAAGGAATAAAAATATTTACAACATCAGGATATAAAGCGCAATTTCTTGGAGATCGAATTCACGAAGCAGAGGGATTATGGTTTCATAAATGTGTTTTATTAAGGCATGCTTTATCGGCAGAAAAAGCAGGGGCCGATGCTGTCACCATTGTAGGGCTTGAAGGCACTGGATTTAAGAATCCTCTTACAAATACTACATTAGTTAATATTACAATGGCTAACAAATTACTTAAGATTCCGTTAATTGCGGCAGGAGGAATTGGTGATGCAAGAGGATTTCTAGGAGCTTTAGCTATGGGTGCTGACGCCGTATGTTTTGGTACAGCCTTAATGGTTGTTAAAGAATGCCCAGTAAATACTAAATCTAAAGAGAAATGGATTAATACCGATATATTCAGAGAAGATTTTTATAAAAAAATTTACCATTATAATGTAAAAAGCTTTTCTAACCCTTCTACAGCGATAGGACACCGAAAAAAAATTATTACCTTGAGAGATTTTATTGAAGAAATTATGAATGGCGCGGAAAGCATTTTAAGATCATGGGGCTTTTCTGCTAATGAATTCAATACTATTTCCAGATAAGTAATTAATTTTTTATACAAAAGGAATAAAAATCTACATAATAAAAAATATTTTTAAAATGAAGGTTTAAGCATGAGTAAAGATTCTAAAACTCTTAAAGATAAGCTTGCTTTCGGTTTGAATGGAACCTTTTTTTAACACCGTAGAAGACGGTGTTAAACCGTTCTCCATGATCTTAAAATTCATATAATTTTAAAAATTATATTCAAACAATAGTTAATTTTGTGGAATTTTTAATTTTTTGCCCCTTATCATGTTTTTTGATACTTTATCCCCCGTTTTTAACCGCCATTTCTTTAAGCGCGTTTTCATATTCGTAAGTAAATCTGTATATTCGTTATTATTAATCAAATTCTTTAGTTCAAAAGGATCTTCCTTCAAATCGTAAAGCTCATCCATATCTTCTTCGTTCCAAATGTATTTATATCTATCTGTAACGATCAAACGACCAACATGAATAATCCAATGTCCATGGGTTTCACACATTAAATCTTCGCGCCACTGAACATCTTTTTGTGTACATAGAGGCAATAAACTTCGACCATCAATGTGATCATTAAAAGATGTTCCAGCAGCGTCAAGGAATGTAGGTGCTAAATCGAGATTACTGACAAGTTTATCGCATGTCTGACCAGCAGGAATTACATCTGGACAACTAATGGCCATAGGAATGCGTACCATTTCCTCTGGCATATAAGCGTCTTTGTCAAAACGACCACCATGACAACCAACAGCGTCACCATGATCGGTGGACCAAATAATAATCGTATTATCAACTAATCCTAATTCTTCCAATGTATTAAGAATCATACCACCTGCTTCGTCAATTAAAGTTTGTTGTGCGTAATTAAGAGCTAAAACCTTCTGCCATTCCGTCCAAAGTAATGGATTTGGATATAACAACTTGCCATTTTTACTTATGGGATAAAAATGATTCGATTTATAGATTTCTGGCTTATCTTCTAAGTTGTCCCGAAAACTGGGAAGTTCAGGGAGGTCTTTAGGATTATATAAATCTAAATATTCTTGAGTTGCGAAATATGGATGATGAGGCCCCCAAAAATCCACGCGCAAATGAAATGGATGTGATTTTTTATTTTCTGCGATTTCTTTCAATTTGTCACATGCGAGAGTAGCTAAGAAAAAAGCTTCATGGGTCTCTTTAGGAGTAGTCATGATTCCTGTAGTTTCTTGAGATAATACGGCAAAGTTAGGACTGTGAAGTTCACCTTCTTTTATATTAAGTACTCTAGCAAAACCAATTTCAGGATTTATAAAGCTTCTTTGTATTCTTACTTGAAAATGTGGTAAATCTTTTTTTTTTAAATAATCCTTATATTCTGGCTTTGTATATGGATTTCCATAACCAAGACAACTAAAACCTTCGCATCCAAAATCGAGGGCAGTGCCTCTTCCTGCATGCCATTTACCATAGTAGTAGTTTTTATATCCTGCTTTCGCAAGCCTGGTAAAATAGAGTTCCATATCATATTTGTAATTTGTTTCATTCTTGATTTCACGATGATTATGAGGAAACAAACCAGTAAGCATAGTACGCCTTGCAGGACCACATAATGGGCATGCTGTATAGGCTCGAGGAAATTTTATGCCATCAGTAGCAAGTCTTTCGAAATTTGGTCTATGAATTTTTGGACCTCCAACCATTTTACCGTGACCATAGAAAGCTTGGTGATCGTTCAAAATATAAATAATATTAGGTTTTCGATTCATATGTTTCTCTCTTTAAACTTCTTTATATTTTTTAATATCTATTTTGAAGTTCAATTAACATTAATCTTCTAATGCTCTCTTAATTTCAATTATTTTAGCTCTGATTTGTGCCACCAATATTATCAATAATATTTGAAGAAATAATATCTAAGCTAATTTTAGGTATAAGTAATCTAAAAAAGAATTATAATTTTTTCAAACTTTCTATTTTTTTCTCTAATTTTTAATTTATGTAAAAATTAATTTATTTCCAAACCAATTTTGAATTCAAAAAATAGGTTATTGTAAAAAAATTAAAAATTAATTTCTATTTTTTTACCAATAATTTTGGTTTATGTATTTAATTCGAAATAATTATTGTGCTAATAAGAATGTTTTAAATAGACTTTAAATTAATTATATTCAGATACGGTCGAAAAAATAAAGAGTTCTAAAAATGTTTTGTAATAAATGTAGAAAGATTCTTCCAAGTAATGGATTTGTAATTACTCCCGATAAAAAAAATGTATGCTTAGAATGCGGAAAAAAACTTTATCCTGACGCCTTTGAAAGCCTTTCAATATACATTTTTGAAGATGGAATCCCAGGTATTATATTACCTCTCGGAATTCTAATTCCAACGGAAAAACTCAATCGCTTAACCTCAACGGTCTGCAATAATGTATTAGAGGACTATTATCATCAAATTGCTGAAAAAACAAATTTTAGTAGAAAAAGAATTGAGATCCTGGTCGACAAAAAAATTAAAGCTTTTAGCCGTTTAGTTTCAGAGGAAACATCTTTGCGATTAATAGCTCAAGAGTTAGGTTTTGACCTAAAAAACAATCTTTATTGAAATTTTTAGAAATCCAATGTGAATAGGAAAATTATCGAGATTGATCGATATTTCGCATTAGTTTCTTTAATGCTTACATTTAAAGCAATAATTTTAAAAAAAAAAAAAAATGCAAAACTTTACAAATTAACATTATCTCTACATTTTTCAAAGGAAACCAAACGAAGCTAAACATTGGATTTCAAGAAGATGAATTTCTCGAATTCTGATTAAGCCCTCTATTAAACTCAAAGAGTTTAATTCTCTCTTCCTTTTTAAAAATTTTGCAGAATTTGGGATTCCTTTTTTCTTTTTCCTAATTTTTAATCCAGAAAGAATTAGAGTTTGTTTTTTACTTAACGCTATATAAATAAAACTGCTATAATTGCTAATGTATAACTCAAAAACAGTTTGAACGCTCTATCCTCCAGAAATTTTCAATCACAAGATAACTACTAATGTAGTTATTTTTCTAACTCTTTTATTTTAATTTTAATCTGATTGGCACCATTAATATAACTATTTTTTGTTATAAAAGAGGGTTCTTCTTTTGCTTTTTGTTTTAAAATCCGAGATTTTAAAGTATAAGCTTCTATAAGAGTATCTTTATTCTTTAAATCATTTCCTTTAATTATAACATCAAGGATATGTAAGGCTATTTGCAACTTTCCTTGTTCATAAAGTTTTTTACCATGCTTAAGATATTTTTCGGGAGAATTAATTTGCAAAAATTCTTTCGCAATATCATTTGATTTTGCTGGGTAAAGATCGGTTGGATTTCCTGTATTATACCAGCCATGATAAAGTCGATATGCCGCGTGTATTCCAAATCGATAGCAACCATAAGTGCCTCTTAAAAAATCGTGGTTTTTAAATTTCTTGGGATAAATCTCCAACATTTCGTGAAAAATTTGCTCGAACCATTTTCCCTCGTTTAATCTTTTCACGACCTCATCGTGGACAAAATGCATAGCTTCTGCTCTAATTGATAAAGCTTCTTTAACAACCTCTTTACCTTCATAAAGTTTTCCATGACCCGGAACAATAAAATCAGCCTCCTTTTCCGACATTTTTTCCATCGCAATAGCCCAATCATGAGGATACCGTTGGACTTTATTTGGATTTCCAATGTTAGGGAAATGAGGATTCATGACTAAATCTCCCGTAAATAATACTTTCTTTTCAGAAGTATTAGTAAATAACCACAATGAATCATCTGTTTCGCCCATATCATGATAAACTTCAAAATTGATATTGCCTAATTTGAAAGAGTAAGATGCATCATTCCCGGTAAGGATTATTGTAGGATCTAGCGTCTCGTGTGCTGAGACAGGTTCTCTTTGTTGTTTTAGTCCTATTGAAGCAAATTGTTGACTGTTTAACCATATATGGTATTTATCTAACCTTCTATATTTTTCAAATCGCCTTATACAATTTTCATGAGCTATGACTTCAGGCATATCCCACCCTCTTTCTTCAACTTCTTCGATAATTGAGGCGTATCCGAAGCAATGGTCAAAATGCCCATGCGAATAAATAATATATTTTACTGGTTTATCCGAAAATTCTCGTAGCGCTCTAAAAATGCGTTTATGGTATTGCCTTGGAGCTAGATCAAAAACTACTAATCCTTCATCAGTCTTTACAGCACCAACATTGCCAAAAGCACCAATTATAAGGCAACTACCATCGGCAAACTTTTTTGGAGGAAAGGTTCCGAAAAAGTCGTTCATATCTTTTTGTGTAATATCCATTGTTTTTTTTCTCTTGATATAATAAATTGACTATTTATATCTAATAATCAACAAAAAATAATTCTTCCTAATTTTTACCTAAACTTTTTTCAAAATTACTAGGAAAATATGTTAGAGAAGAAAAATTGTTAACAATGGAAGACGCTATTCGCAGAATGACTTCATTTCCAGCACAACATTTGGTATTGAGAGATAGAGGCTTAATAAGAGAAGGAAATTGGTTGACATTGATATTTTAAATTGTTAATTAAGAAAAAGAAATTAGGAATTATAAATTTTTTTAACCATTTCTTCTGCTTGTTTCATTATTCTTTCAATTAGATCTTTTACTGTTGGAATATCTTGAACAAGCCCCACACCCTGACCACACGAGATGACTCCAGCGGTAAGTTCACCCTCCTCGTACATCATTTTTGATTTAGCTCCAGCCGCAGCATTGAATATCTCCATTTGCTCGCCTTTCGATTCTTCTATTTCGAGCACTCTTTGCGCTGCTTTGTTGTCCCATACTCGATGCGTTGCCCCTACTGATCTCATAATGATAGTTGTATCGTAGATCGTCGCATTTAGCAGGGCTTGTTTTAAATTTTCATGTATTGGACATTCTTTGGTTGTTAAAAGTCGTGTCCTTATTAATCCTGCCTCTGCCCCTAACGATAAAACAGCTACTAGCCCTCTTCCATCAGTAATACCACCACCTCCAACGACAGGGATATCTAAGGCATCGACGGTAGCTGGTGTTAGTACAATAGTTCCAATATCGAAGCGACCTGTGGCTCCTCCGTTTTCCCAACCGACAATTTCAACAATATCAGCTCCAAGTGAAGCTCCTTTTAATGCGTATCTTACACCTGCACATTTGTGAATCCAAATTATATCATTTTCTTTAAAAAGAGGGATGTATTTTTCAGGTGCTTGATGACCACTTGTTTCAATAATTTTTACACCTTCTTCAATCATTATCTTTACTAAATCAATTTGTTTTATAGGTCTGAGCATTGGAAATAAATTTACATTCACAGCAAAAGGCTTATCTGTTAAATCCATGAGTTCTCGAAGAGCCTTTTTTAATGGTTCGGGCTTGCGATACATAACTGAGGCCATGATTCCGAGCGCACCGGCATTTGAACAAGCAGCAGTAAACTCCGGATATGAGATATTCATCATATTACCACAAAAAATCGGATATTTGATACCCAACATTTCAGTTATTTTTGTTTTAAACATTTTACCACATCTTTAGAATTTGATTTTAATAAAAATAGGTTTTATCTATTAATACTAATTATTTTATTAAATTATAAAATATTAACCGTTAAAAATTAAATCTTGATATAAGATGTAATATTTCTGAATAACATGAGAACATTAACATCCACAAAATATTATGACAAAGTTTTAGGATCGTGGATAGGGAGAGTTGCGGGAGATTCTGTCGGAGCCCCTGTAGAATTTAAACCATATTCACTTATAAAAGAGAAATATGGAAATATTTCCTATTATCCAGAACCAATTAACTTGAGTCAGGTCAATGACGACGAGATGTATGAAATTTGCGCTTTAATCGCACTAGAAAAACATGGAATAAATCTCACCGCTAAAGATATTGCTCAAGAATGGGTCGATCTTCTTTATACACTTAATTTCACTGCTGAAAAAGTTGCGTTAAAAAACCTTAGAAAGGGAGTTTGGCCTCCAGAATCTGGAATTCATAACAATATTTATTATGACGCGATTGGTGCACAAATGAGAGCAGATATTTGGGGTCAGATTGCTCCCGGATGTCCAGAAATAACAAAATATTATGCTGAATTGGATGGATGTATTTCACATGCGGGAATCGGGATTGAGGGAGAAGTTTTCGTTGCCATTTTGCTCTCTCAGGCTTTTTTTGAAAATAATATTAAAAAAAATATTGATAAAGCTCTTAATTTTATCCCTCCCATGGAAGAAAGTCTATATACACAAATGGTTAAAAAATCAATTGAAATATATGAGCAAAATTCAGATGATTTTAGAAAAGCTAGAGACAGACTAATAGATTATTGGGATGATATTCGGAGAAATAAGTTAAATAAATCCGGAATTAAAGGTTCTCTTTCTGAATCAATCCTTAATAGAAAAAGAAAGATGTATTTAAAAGGTGCCCATTCAGGAGTGCATGTTTTACCTAACATCGGTATTATAATATTGTCGCTTTTATATGGAGCTCAAGATAATGAAGATCCTTTAGGAAGAGCTATTTGTATAGCAGCTATGATGGGACTTGATACAGATTGTAATTGTGGTAATATTGGCGCTATTCTTGGTGCTCAGTTAGATGCCGAGAAAATTCCTGCAAAATGGAAAGACCCTTTACAAAATACTTTTTCTACTTATGTTAAAAGTTACGAAAAATGGAAAATTACGGAATTAGCTAGAAGAATTGCTGCGATTGGAGAAAAAGTAGTAAAAGAAAAATGTCAAGATGAGATCAAAATCATTGGTTAATTCTAAATTTCCATAATAAAACAATTTTTATAAAATGCGACTAAAAAAATGAAATAATTAAGTTTTTAATACCTTAGTATTAATTTAAGAAGATTTCTCCAGTTTCCACAAGCCATAACTTTGAATAATAAAGGTTATGATCATAGAATAAGCTATAATTTTTTGCATTACCACTTGGATTAGTAATCCTTCTGGTGTCCTATAATCCGGTCCAAAAAACATTACTATCACATATATCGCTGTAATCAATGTAAAAACTAAGAATGTAAGCGTGTATTGGCGGGGATATGATTTATTCCAAAACATGCTGATGGTAAAAAAAATAATCGAGAGAAGTCCAAAAATAAAGCCTAAATCGTTAAAACGATTGTGTAAAGCTGGATAGAGATCCGCAGGGGCAAAAGCAAGACCTATAAATGAAATCCCAGAAAAAATCCCCAAAAGCGACCCAACAAAGGTGAGCCCCTTTTCTACACAATTTTCACTTAAATAATGAGGAATTAATAGAGAAAAAAGAATTATCGAGAAACCTAGTGTCCATAACGCTATAAACCAAAGCACCGATGAAACCATATTTGGATTCCCCGAATGTGCCACAATTCGACCTGAATCGCTGAAAGTATTATATATGAAGGAATATCCTTGAGCATTAGGATCAAGGCGATTACCTCCAGCATAAAATATCATTCCAAATGTGGTAAGAACGATGAATTGGGGAAGTACAATCATCAATAAAATAGACGCCTTTTCTCTCCAATTATTAAAATTCATATCATTTTTCTCCTTAATTTTATCTTAAATTTTAATTTAAATTAAATTCAATTTGTAAATATTTTATTTTAAATAAATATAAATATTTCTCCAAAGATTATTACTAAGAACGAGCAGAGAAAATTTAAATTATAGTAAAATCATAAGATTTACTCAAGCTAATTTTAATAAATGTAGTATAACATTTAGCTTAATAAATGACAAATCCTTTACTACTAAATCAGCAGCAGTAAGTTCGTTCTTAAGATGTGTGGTTGTAAGGGCAATTGTACCCATTCCTGCTCTTCGAGATATCAAAATATTTTTTAATTTTTAAACTGGTTAGGAGTAGTTCTACATTTTCAGGAGGGCCACTTGAACCAACAGCTAATTTAAAATTTTTCTCTTTCAGAGTTTTAATAAGATTAATGACGCCTGGAAGGGGTTTTAATTTATCTTTAACCATTTCTCTATAATATTGTTCTTTAAGATTCGCCCATTTCTCAACTAGGGCTTGCTCAACATCGGAACCCACTAATTTACGAGTAATAGGAACGCTTTGTTGTCCAAATGTCTTTTCGAAAAATTCTCTCGAGAATTGAACGCCAATCTCATCGGCAAGCTTTACCCAACTATCAAAATGAATCGGTCCAGTATCAGCAAGAACTCCGTCCATATCGAATATCACTAAATATTGACTGAACATAATTTTAACAATGATGCTGAATTATGCTTAATTAATATAGAGAAATAAACTATATTAACGATCGTTAACGATTAATTATATATAACCTTAGCCCAGTGGCCTAGCTGGATAGGGCGCTGGCTTGCGGACTTGGTATTTAATATCCAAGGCAAATAGCCAGAGATCGGGGGTTCAAGCCTCTTGCGACACCTTCTTGAGGGAATATATCCCCCCTGGGCTATAATTTTTTATAGTATAGATTTAAAAAATAACTGTTTTTAAGTAATATAATCTAAGATTTCTGAGATATTTCCTACTTTTATAACATTAGGAATATCGATTTCCTTTTCAAATGGAAATTCAAACTCCCTTTCACATAAAATCGTTTTTAAACCTGCTCTATAACCCCCTACAATGTCAGCGTGTTCATCACCACACATAATACAAGAACTTGCTTCATTTTCTAATCCCATTTTTTTGAGAGTATGATGAAAAATTTCGGGATTGGGTTTCCTTTTTCCGAACTTGGCAGATGTAACCACTGTATCAAAATATTTTAATAAATCGTGTTTTTTTAGAAGATTTTTAATCGTAGAATGATGCGGGTGGTTGCTGAGGACTCCCATTTTAACATTCTTCTTATCTAATATTTTATTTAATGTTGCCTTAGTTTGTTTAAAAGGAATCCACTCTTCTTCTTCGCAAGAATGATATAAGTCTGCTAATTCCAAATAGAAATCGGGAGTCAATTTAGAAATAGTTTCTTCCCCTACAATCATTCCTAATACATTTTGAAACACATAAGTCGTAGGAAATTCGTTTTTCGTTTTCGCGCTTTTCCTAAAGAAGTCAAACCTTTTTTTTTGAAATGTTTTTACAAATTTTTTAATTAATAGTGAATCTTCCTTCAAAATACTTGATTCTTTTAACAAGTTTACAGACTTTTCCAACCCTCTTTTATAACAGTCAAAATATTTCTCAAGTGAAACATCTTCAAAATAGAACAAAGTAAAGCCAAAATCAAAAATAATTCCTTTTACCTTCATATCTTAGATTATAAAAAAAGATTCAAAATATTAAATTTTCTCTTAAAGTTTATTTGGTGAACTAATTTTAAATGAAAAATTAAATTTGAATATAATTTAGTCTACTTTCTCTCTCTTAATTATTAAATACGAAGATAAAAACACATCTATAGAAAAGAATTTTTATACAATCCTAAAAAAATGTCTATAGATAAATGGATCTACGCTAAAAATTCTAAGAAAGGGAAGCGAAATAATAAGAATAAATATTCTATTGAGGAAATTCAAGAAGAAAAAAAAAAGAAAATTCGGCAATTATTAAAAAGTAACAAGAATAAAGTTGAGAACGAAAAGAACGAATTTTTAAGTTATCTTATCGAATTTAAAAATTTGGTTAAACCAAAGAGCTTATTTAAAAGGCGATGTAGAAAAAATAGAAATGTGGGTAAAAAATTTAAATAAAAAAATAAATACTGAACATATACAAGATCAAACACCACATAATAATCGTAAAACTCTATTGATTGCACAATTTAAAAAAATACTGCCTCAATTTTTGGAAAACCGAAATAAATAGTAAATTGAATGAAGCAAATTATTATAAGATTCTAAAACAAATTTTAAAGCATAAAAGAATCTAAAATAATTAAAATTCAAAATATTTTAATTTTTTCTAATCTTCTATTCATTTAATGATTTTAATATGCCCTATAGCTGGTGTAGGCAAGCGGTTACAACCATTTACATATTCTAAGCCTAAAGCGTTTCTAAAAATTGCTGGAAAGAGATTAATAGATCACAACTTAATAAAATTAAAGAACACTTTTCCAAAAGATACAATAATTTGCGTTATTGTAGGGTATAAAAAAAGAGTAATAACTGAATATCTTACTGAAAATTATGGCGATTACTTCAAATTTCAATTTATAGAACAAAAACCATTAGGGTATTCCGACGATACACCATACTTTTCTGGTCTTGGAGATGCAATTCTATTAGCAAAAGATTACATTAAGAATGACGATTGTTTCATATTTTTAAGCGATAGACTACCAATGGAAGATTATACATCAATTCTTTTAAAATATCATCAAGAAGAATGCGATGGAGTTGTGAATGTGAAGCGAGTGGAAAACCCTCAATTTTACGGTGTAATTGAATTGAACGATAAAGGATTCATTTCTAACATTGTTGAGAAACCAAAAGATCCTAAATCTAACTATGCGGTATCTGGAGCATATTTATTGGGAAAAAATCTAAATAATCGATTATTTGAATTATTAGAAGAGCAAAGCAAAAATAAATTGGAAAATGGCCAGGAGCATCAACTAACGCCCGTTATACAGAAACTTATAGAAGAAGGCTTTAAGCTTAATATTAATGAAATGCTGGGGGAAGTAATAGATTTTGGAAGACTAGAAGGCTTATTACATGGTAATTGTCTATTACTTTCTAAAGTCGAATTAGAACATTTTTTATACGAAAATTTGTGGCAATCAGGAAATATTATTGACTCTAAAATTGTTCCCCCTGTATTTATAGGGGATAATGTACAAATCTCTGATTCTGTCATTGGTCCAAATGTGTCCATAGGAAATGATGTAATCGTAGAAAAAAGCATTTTATCTGATTCTGTTATTGGTGATGGAGCACATTTGAAAAAAATTATATCTTCTGATAGTATTATTGGCGATTATTCAATATTGGAAGATCTAATTAAAAAGAACATTACAATAGGAGACTCTTCTTATATAACAACCTCCAATATGAAATCTTTTTAGAGCTTAATAAAAAAAATTTTTATTAATTAAGATTCAAAATTTGGTCTTCTATCTTGCCACGGAGCAATTTCTTCAAATGCCCTTGAGACTTGGAGTACTGTTTTTTCATCATATCTTTTTCCAACAATTTGCATTCCAATTGGTGTACCCTCACTTGACCATCCGCATGGGATAGATGCTGCTGGAAGCCCTGTTAAGTTAAAAGGAAGCATACATGCGTGCCATGTCACAGGACTAACATTTTTTCCTGCAATTTTTGAAACAAACATCATGCCCGTTTCAAAGGCAGGAACCGCTGTTGTTGGGGTTATTAATATATCAAAATTTTTAAAATATTGATAAAGAAGGTTGTAAATTTTTTCTCTATTAGCTTCAGCTCTTTTATAATCATTAGCTGTAAAGTTTTCAGTTCCTTCTATTACTTTAACTAAATCTACATCTAGTTTATCGCGCCAATCCTTAAGAAAAGGTTTTAAATCATAAGATATACCCGCTCCATATATAGTCACAAAAGATGTATCGGTTTTCCTTAGTTTAATTTTGGATTTTTCAATAGACCAATCAAATTGTTCAAATTTTTGAACAGCATCTAAGACAGCTTTTTCAACTTCTGGATCATTTGCTTTTACAATTCCTAAATCTAAAGAATAACCTATTTTTACTTTACTAGGTCTTTCTTTGAGAGATTCTAAATAATTCATATCTTTTTGAGGTATAGAATATTTATCTGCATCATCGGGGCCGGCCATAGCATCTAGCATTAAGGCAGCATCTTTTACAAATCTCACCAAGGGACCATAATGATCAAGTGTCATCCATGCTGTATCGTGAGTTGGATAACGAGGAATTCTACCGAAAGATGGTTTTAAACCATATATACCACAAAAACAACTTGGTATCCTTATAGAACCCCCACCATCAGAACCCAAAGCTAAGGGACCTAAGCCAGAAACCACAGCCGCAGCTGCACCTCCACTTGATCCTCCTGAAATTTTTGTACGATTCCAGGGATTTAATGTGTTTCCAAAAATTAAGTTATCTGCAACTGCTTGAAATCCATAGGCTGATGTGTTAGTTTTACCAAGTAAAACTATACCAGCATCTTTCAACCGCTTTACTACAATTTCATCTTCTTCGGGGATATTATTTTCATAAATTTTACTTCCAAATGTAGTTCTGATACCCTTTGTCATCATTAAATCTTTAATGGAGGCAGGAATTCCGTGTAATAAACCAAGTTTATCACCGTTCTTAACAGTTTCGTCAGCTTTTTTCGCCATCTCTCTTGCTAATTCGAATGTTGTAGTACAATATGCATTAATAATAGGATTTGTTTTCTCAATTCTCTCAATAATTGTTTCAGTTATTTCCTGTGAGGTTAATTCTTGCGTTTTTATTTTTTCTGCCATATCACAGGCAGACATAAAACAAATATCCTCTTTATTCGTTTTTTTCACCTAATATGATTTATTATAATAGAATTATTTATGTTAAATTAAAATTTAAATAATTGCTTTATGAATTTTGAATTCATAAATAATAAAAAAAAGATAAATAAAAAAACTATTTTTTCATCAAATTCTGTGTAAAATGGAGTTATCGTAATTGTGCGTATGGCAGTGTAAATACTAAAATTGCATGCTCTTTCGGTGCGATTTTCCGGAGTTCTCCAAAGAATTGCTTAATAAGATCGTTAGGTGGTTCGTAGCCAGTTGTAAAACCATCTAAAATTAGCTTGCTCCCCTTCCATAGATCAATCACTTCATTTGGATTACCAGCGATTGGACGCCAACTAGCTATAATCGGGAACATTTTAGATCCTTCTTCCACCATTTTAAGGAACTCAGACATTTTATTGGGAGCTACTTCTAGTGTTGCCAAGAGATAGACCTTTAGGGGATTTCTCTGACTTCTTTTGATTGCTTTATATAATATTTTTGGTTGTACAGGTCCTAGTGGTTCTAACAATTGTGATTGCCGTTCTGGGGCAAATTCCTCCAAACGAGCAGAATATTCACCCCACGCTGAGTCTTGACTTGCTTTAGTACGGAAAGCCTTCAATGCTTCCAAATCATCGAACTCCATTATTTGCGTTACTTGACAGAACCATTCAGAATTGCTATACCAAGCCGCAACTAATCGTGTTCCCAGACGTTCACAAATAGGAACTAACTTTTCCTGTGCGAAATTAACAAAGTTTTCAAGAGTCTCGGGGCTAGCTGGCGTGAGATTTAACTTTTCCTCTAAATAAATCATATTTACAATCCTCTTTTAAATTTCATTTGTTTTTAATCGAATACATGTTTAGAATTAAAACAAAACATTGAAAAAAAAACATGTAAGTTAATTTAATAATAAGAAGTGATACAATGTTATTTAAATCATTTTGAAATAGTATAAATAATTTAATTAAATTGAGGTCTTTTATCATGCCAAGGGGCTACTTCCTCGAACGCTTTTGAAACTTGAAGAACAGTTTTTTCATCCAATTTTTTTCCTACGATTTGCATACCTATAGGTAATCCTTCATTATTCCAGCCACATGGAATAGAGGCAGCAGGATTCCAGCTCATATTAAAAGGAATAGCGAAAGCATGCCATGTTGCCGGAGAAACACCTATTCCATTAATTTTTGGAGGAAACATTACTCCCAATTCAAATGCAGGAATTGCGGTAGTAGGCGTTATCAGAAGATCATAATTCTTAAAGTATTGAAATATAATTTTTTCTATTTTTTGTCTCTGAGATTCTGCTCCAATCAACTCTAATGCATTATAACTCATACCAGCATCTATCAATCTTACTAAAGTTGGAGTTAATTTATCCCTCCATTTCTTCAAAAGAGGTTTATAGTCATATGCAAGGGCAACCGTTATTATAGTAGCAAAAGATCTTTCAACTTTTCTCAATTTTAATTTTACTTCTTCAACAGACCAATCAAATTTTTCAAATTTTTGAACAGCATTTAAAACAGATTTCTCAACTTCCTTATCTATTGCTTTTACGAAACCTAAATCCAATGAATAGCCAATCTTTATCTTATTCGGCCTATCTTCCAGAGCCTTTATATAGTTAGTACCATTTGGAAAAAAGGAATACTTATCTATAAAATTTGGTCCTGTCATAGCATCAAGCATTAAAGCAGCATCCTTTACATGTCTAACAATAGGACCATGATGAGAGAATGTACAAAATGCCATGTGTTTAAAGTTTCTAGCAATCCTCCCGAAATTTGGCTTTAATCCGTATACACCACATAAACTACTAGGTGTTCTTATTGATCCTCCTCCATCTGAACCTAGTGATAAGGGACCTAAACCAGCGGCAACTGCAGCTGCGGCTCCTCCACTTGATCCACCACAAGGTCTTTCAATATTCCATGGATTTTTTGATTCACCAAAAACAAAAATATATGTTACAGATTTATGATCATCATC
>JAUWBH010000001.1 GCA_030605085.1 Promethearchaeota archaeon
CTGCGGAAAAACACTATTAGCTAAAGCTGTTGCCAATGAAAGCGAAGCGCATTTTATATCTATAAATGGTCCAGAAATTATGAGTAAATTTTACGGAGAATCTGAAAAAAAATTACGTAAAATCTTTATAGAAGCAGAGGAGAAAAGTCCATCAATCATTTTCATAGATGAGATTGATGCTATCGCCCCAAAAAGGGAGACAGTCACAGGAGAAGTGGAGCGTCGAGTTGTCGCACAATTGTTAGCCTTAATGGATGGATTACATAGCAGAGGGAGCGTTATTGTTATAGGCGCTACAAATAGACCTAACAGCTTAGATTCGGCTTTACGCCGTCCTGGACGATTTGATCGTGAAATTGAAATTAAAGTTCCAAACGAAAAAGGTCGACGAGAAGTCTTCCAAATCCACACACGAAATATGCCTCTTAGTAAGAAAATCTCATTGAAAGAATACTCCCAGATAACTCATGGGTTTGTGGGAGCAGATATATCTGCAGTTTGCCGAGAAGCGGCTATGGCTGCTCTGAGAAGATATTTACCAAAGATTGATTTAGAGTCAGAAGTAATAGATTCTGAATTATTAGAGCAAATTAAAGTAACCAAAAAAGATTTTGAACAGGCATTAAAAGAAGTAATGCCTTCCGGAATAAGAGAGGTCTTTGTAGAGGTTCCTAATGTAACATGGGAACAAATAGGGGGATTAGATGAATTGAAACAAAGATTAGTTGAAGCCGTGGATTGGCCTTTATCGCATCCAAAAATATTTGAAAGAATGGGAATTACTCCACCACAAGGAATCTTACTCTACGGCCCTCCAGGTTGTGGCAAAACTCTATTAGCTAGAGCGGTGGCTACGGAGAGTGAAGCAAATTTTATATCAATTAAGGGGCCTGAACTCTTATCAAAATGGGTGGGGGAAAGTGAAAAAGCGATAAGAGAAGTTTTTCGAATAGCTAAAATGGCAGCGCCATGTATAATATTTTTTGATGAATTTGATTCCATCGCACCTAGTAGAGGTCGATACACCTCTGATTCAGGCGTAAGCGAAAAAGTATTATCTCAATTTTTAATCGAATTAGATGGTTTAGAAGTTAATAAGGATATCATAGTAATAGCAGCGACTAATCGCCCAGATATAATAGATCCTGCATTAATAAGACCAGGCAGAATTGATCGAATTCTACTTGTTCCTGCTCCCGATGAGAAAGGAACATTCGAAATCTTAAAGATTTATGCTAATAGAATGCCCTTAGCAAGTAATTTAAAATTAGAGATCTTAAATGATATGATTAAAGGATTTTCTGGCGCGGATATAGAAACCTTCTGTCGTGAAGCGGCTATGATTGCACTAAGAGAGAATATTCGCGCACGAAAAGTATCGGAAGAACATTTTAAGGAAGCAAGAAAATATGTTAATACAAGTATTACTCCCGAGGTAATTGATTGGTACAAAAAGTTCGGAGAGCAATTAAAAAGAAGAAGAATAGAAACAACAAAAGAAGATCGCTTGTTTGTTTAAATAAGAAAAAATTAATTATAATGAAAATTTATATAATTATATACATTTACTTTCTATTTTTTTGTTTTCATGTTGTTTAAAAAATTTAATATTAAATAATTATAAGGTGAGTTCATATCGAGTCATACCGTTGGAACCAAAAACCAATTTTAAATGCTATTATCGACATATTAGTAAAAAACAAAGGAGAAGTGCTCGACAAACGGATTGAAGAATTACTCAAAAAGGAATATCCTTTTGTCAATACATTGCAATTAGAGGAAATTTTCATGAAATTGGAAAGTATGAACATCATTAATGTTTTCAGGGTTTCTAAGAATAAGAAAATGGTCGTTCTCAAAAAAAATAATCAAGCCATCAACGAAAAAATGATGAAAGAACTACTCTAATTTGTAATGTTGCCAATTTAAACAGACTTGAGCGAGAGAATCATCCTCTATTTGCGATTTATATTTTCTTTCTCTTATGTTAATGAAGATTGGATAGTTAACAGCATTTCCCATTAATATCATCTCGCCTACATTTAAACTAGAGATCATATCTGCATATTCTTTAGTTATTGCTTCAGAGCTATCCATTAGATGTCTCAAATCGTATGGATTTCTGAGATTTAACACAATTTTTGAATTACATTGAGAGAGAGTAGTCGTACTTAATTTTTTTGGTCTCTGGGTTATTAAACAAAGGCATGCCATAAATTTTCGCCCTTCTCTTGCGATTTTTTCTATTGTAGGTTTAGATATAGCTTTTGAATGCGCTGCTTCAGGACAAAACTGATGCGCTTCTTCAATAACCAATAAGAAGGGAGGGATTTGATTTGTCCTTCTTAAAAAAAATAAACGATTACATATATAATCCACAATAATTTGTTTTTTTCTGATGTTTATTTCATTTTTCATGCTGAAAATGAGTAATTCTTTTTGTTTTACTATATTTTCTAAAATTGGATTTTCTTGAGGACCAAAAACATTTAACCGTTCTAGTTCTGTCAACCAACCTATTAAAGCTTGTTTTGTATTTTTATTTCCCTCAGCATCTTTTTCGATACATTCTATTAAATTATGAAGGGAATAATATCCTTTATTATCAGAATCTTTTTTTAATTTTTGTATAAATTTTGATAATTCTCTAACTTGAACATACGAAATTTGTTCTTGATATTTTTTAAAAGAATACGCGTTCAATTTAGGTACAGCAATTTGAAAATATGAAACATCTTGAATTTTTACTTTATCTTTTAATTCCAGCACATCCTTCAAGTATAAATACTCTCCATGAACATCAATTAGAATAATAGCAGGCGTTCCCAATTCATCGTTTCTTGTTAATAGTTCTTCAATAATGACTGAAGTTAAGTAACTTTTCCCCCCACCTGAGATCGCTAGGATTGAAAAATGTTTATTTAATAGACGATTCATGTTAATTTTAGCGTCGAAATTTGAAACTTTAACTTTTCCTAGGTTTAAGCCGTTGTCGGAATCGAATCCAATAAAGGCATTAAGAATGTTTTCTTCTACTAAATACACTTCTGCTCCTGGACTTGCGGGGTAAGTCATTCTATGAATTTTTTTAATTTCCTTTTTGTTCGCTCCATTGAATTCAATTATCCCTAAGCACTTAACAATCGCAATCGCAAATTCAAAATCTTCGCTTGGAAAAAGACCCTTCAAAATGTTAGGATTGTTATTGCTATTGTAAGCTTTTATTGTTAAAGCATCTGCAAAATATTCGTTTAATAAAACGATTTTTTCGATATTACCGATTAAAAAACCTTCCGTAGATTTTGTATAGACGAACAACCCTTTTTTAACTAAAATCCCATCTCTTCTTTTATTTATGACGAATGGAAACTTGGAAACATCCGGTAATTGATTGTAATTTAGAATTGTTCCAACTTTAAAGGACATTATTTTTTAATGCTTAGGTTAAAAGTAATAAATCTACTTGATTTTTATTATGAAAACGATTGAATTTAAAGAAAACAAGTGTAGAAATTTTCTAAATTATACTTAAAAAAATAAAATAAAAGATTTAAAGATCGATTTTAATTTTCTATTATTTTTCCTTTTCTTTTTCTAAATCCCAGATCATCCGAATAACCAAATATCTTCCGTTATGCCACATCCACACAAAAGTAAAGATGAGTCCTATAACTAGAAAAGCTACAATTCCAGTAAATAAAACGATCTGTCCCCATGAAAAATCTCCCACGAACTGAAAAGTCCTTGATAGAGAACCAATAAAAACTTCGTAAAAGACCGCAGAAATTAATCCAATTATTATAGCAAAAATACATAACATCAAACCCGCAGCAACGATTTTTACTGCTAGTCTATCGCGATAAGTTCCCGGTAATTTTCTCTCTTTGTAAATGAGTTTTGTTATTAATTTAACACCTTTTTTTGCTAATCCATAGAAGATTATTATCACAAAGAATAGACCTGCTAAAAGAGCAGATATTATTGCAATCTGAAATCCAAAACTTAGTCCTTGAAATAATTCCATCTTTCCTTCAGCCATTATAAGATCTGCAATTGTCCACACTGTACCTCCTATAGTAATAATACAAGCGATAACGATGGCAATGTAAAAAATCATAGCGATAAGTTTTTGAACGTTTTTATAATCACTCATAAAATTCTCAAATATAATTATTTTTAATTATTAAAGAAAGATCAACGTTTAAGATATTTAAAATTGATTGTGAATGTTAGAATTATTTAACTTTTCCTAAAACAATGCTAATTACAAAGTTATTTTTCATTGATATAATATTCTTTTATTTGAAGTCAAAATTAGTTGCTAAAATTTAAAAAAATTATAAAAAAAACTCCTATTATCCAGAATCGTTAATCTGGGTTAAATTGCTTAAATTCTTGTACATATTATTGCGTTTTAGTAATTTATACAATTCGACTGAGTAATTATATAATTTATCGTAAAAAGTATGTTGTTCGTCGCGTGGTGCCCATTTTTTATCGACTTTACACAAACTTTCAGCAGCTTTAGCGATATCTGGAAATACACCCGCACCAGAAGCGGCTAAGATAGCAGCACCTAAAGATGTTGCTTCTTCAATTATGTTTCTTACACATGTAACTCCCAGAACATCCGCGTAAATCTGATTCCAAAAATCAGAACGAGATCCTCCACCAGTAAGCAATAATTCTTTCGGTTCAATTCCCAATTCTTTAAAAACTTCAATATTTTTTCTCACTTCATAGGCAACGCCTTCAAGTACAGCACGATATAAGTCTTTCCGTTCGTGTCCTAAGGCTAATCCAAAAATCAAGCCTTTAGCGTATGGATTCCAATGAGGGGCTCCTGCACCGACTAAATGAGGGATTAAAAGCAAACCATTCGCACTAATAGGGGATTTTTCTGCTTCGGCAGTCATTATATCGTATGGATCTTGCCCTTCCTTCGCAGCCATGCATTCAGCTTGTCCAATATGATCTCTAAACCACCTAAGAACAGCCCCGGTTGTAAAAATACTTGCTTCTTGGACCCAAGCGCCAGGTATTGCGTGACAACTGCATAAAACCCTCTTTTCAGGGTCAAAGTTTGGTTCGCTTAAATAGGCAAGGATAAAACTTCCGGTTCCTGTCGTACATTTTATTTTTCCTGGTGATACTACTCCAACACCTAAAGCCGCAGATTGCTGATCTCCTGCACCTGTTATTACTAAGGTGTTTTTTTCAAAGTTAGTTTCGTCAGTAACAATTTCTCCAATATCAACACCACTCTCAACTGGATCGGGCATTTTATCCAAACCAAGTCCCAATTCAGAAGCAATTTTATCAGAATATCTTAATTTTTTAATATCAAACAACATCGTTCTTGATGCGTTAGAAAAATCAGTGACAAACTTTCCAGTTAATTTATATATAATGAAGTCTGAGACTAGCAAAAATTTATGAGTTTTTTGATAAATATCCGGTTTCTTATCTTTAAACCATAAAATTTTTGTGGCGGAAAAATATGGATCGATGGTTAATCCAGTTGTTTCGTAAATTTTGTCTAATCCAATCTTATTTTTTATATATTCTACTTGATCTATCGTGCGTCTATCCTGCCAAACTAACGCGTTATGGAGTGGGTTACCCTCTTTATCTACTGGAACAATTGTTTCTCTTTAATCTTTCGGAAAGAAATTTTAAACCGAAATTTGATTGGTAATAGAACAGCTAACTATTTCTGTACTATCGATCCCGCTTTTATTTATAGCGTTTTTAATAGTACTCTTTATGGAAATCCACCATTCGTTAGCGTCTTGCTCCACATATGAGGGTGCTGGATACATACTAGAATATTCTTTATAATCCGAACCGATAACACCTCCTGATAAATCAAAAATTATCGTTCGGCATCCCGTTGTTCCAAGATCTAAAGATGCTACATACATTTTAACAACTCCTATTTTTTAAATTTCTAAAAATATATTTTAATATAAATAGAATATGAATAAAAAGTTGTTCTTCTTAAAATAATTAATTTTCCTTATTAAAATTAAAATAAAATTTCGCTTTTTCTTTTATATTTTAGGACTTATCCAATATGGAAATTCAAAAAAGACAATTCCATTATCATTAAGAATATGAATTTTAAGAAAGTCATCAAACAAACCTACAAGAAACGAGTCTAATTCAAAAAAAAAAATAAGTAGTTATTCCTTTGAATTTCATTAGCTGTTTTTTTTTAATTTCTTTTTTTCATTTCATATCCGCATTGAGGGCAAATTAATTTTCCAAAACCGATTTTGTAATCTTGTATTTCTGCCAATAATCCATTACATAGAGGACATCTTGGTTTATGGGCAGGGAACCATTGACCTTGGATATTTGGCATATTTCTCAAAACATTAGAGATTTTCAATCTATTAAAGTAATCCTTATTGAATCTAAATAATTGTTGCTCCTCAGCAATAGATTTTCCTTTTGCACCTAAAATCATTAGGAATTTAATTTTTGAGGGTGTATTGAGTATAGATAATGTACGTAAAATTGCATCTTTCTTAAATTCTGAAAACAATTTGGCGAGTTCAGGAGGAGCTAAAGCGACTAAAATAGCTTGAGATTTCTCTACATCTTTAACTTTTTGAAATAAAAACTGGAACATTCTATTTTCGTTATCAAAAGCCCAAATAAAATTCCAAGTGAGTATATCGTAATCTTCGTTATTAGGGCCAATAATTCTTTTTATGCATTGTACAAACGAATAATAGTTAAGGTTATATACTTTAGAACGCAAATCATCGAAAAATTCCTCTTCAATAACGGGAAAACTCTTAAGTACGCTTTTTAAGGATAATAATTTTATTTGAGTCAAATGCTTTGTTTTAAGATCTTCCCATGGAGTATCCACATAAATAGAAAAAAAATCACTCATCAAAATAAATAATAGTTTTAAATGTAATAAATTCAATTAAAAGATTTAGCATCGTGAAATGTGTGTTTCACGAATTTTCACGAAATTTGGACTTTTAACTCAATTTTCGGAAGAAATGTTTTAAAAAAGAATTATTAAATCTTGGATCACAATTAATTAATGGTATTTAAAAAGTGATTTATATGTACAATTATTTAATTAGTGAAGAAAACAGAAAGTTAAGAGAGGAAGTTCGAGAATTTGTAAAAACCGAAGTACCTCCGTCTTTATTGAAAAAAATGGATCAAAACGAAATACAATATCCAGCAGAATATATGTATAGTTTAGCAAAGAATAATTTGATCGGCGTAAGATTTCCAAAAGAATATGGGGGGCGTGGATTAAATTGGGAAAGTGAGATTATTTGCCTGGAGGAGATAGGCGTGTTAGGAAGTTCTTTGGCTTGTCTATTTTCTTTACCGAGTATATGTGGTGAAGCATTGAATTCGTTTGGAACAGAGGTGCAAAAGCAAAAGTATCTAAAACCTATGTGTGAAGGAAAAAAATTCACTGCCGAAGCATTAACAGAGCCGAGAGGGGGATCAGATTTTTTTGGTGCCACATCAACGGCAATAAAAGAAGGAGATCGTTACATATTGAACGGAGAAAAGCGTTTTGTTGTAGGTGCAGAAGGAGCAGACTTCTTTTTAGTTTATGCTAGGACAAATCCTAATGCTCCCCCTCACGAATCGATAAGCCTTTTTATAGTAGATAAAACTGACGCTATTGAGACAGCGTATATATATGGATTGCTAGGTACAAGAGGTGGTGGTGCGGGTAGAATCGTATTTAAAGATGTTGAGGTTCCGGAAGAAAATATTATTTTAGGTGAAGGTGCGGGAGGAAAGATTTTTTACCAGATGATGGTTCCAGAGCGATTAACAACTGCCGCTGGATTTATTGGGCTAGCCAGAGCTTGCCTTCGGATTGCGACAAAATATAGTACTAAGAGAAAAGCGTTTGGTCAAACTATAAATAGATTTCAAGCAGTTAATTTCATGATCGCAGATAGCATTACATATTTAGACGCTGCTAGATCAATAGTTTTCAACACAGCAAAAAGTATTGACATCGGAGCACCCCCTGCTTTACAGAGAAGATTAGTTTCTGAATCTAAAAAATTTTCAACCAAGGCAGGTTGGAAGGTTATTAATAATTCTATGCAAATACTAGGAGGAATTGGTTATACAACCGTTTATCCAATAGAACGCCTTCTCAGGGATTCCAGAATCGGTGAAATATGGACCGGTACAAACGAAATCGGGATTGTAATTGACCCCATTTCGGTACATCCGAAATTATGAATTTAATAATTCAGCACGAGTATTATAAAGAAGTTTTAAGTGAGAAATGGCGTGATCGGGATGTGGAACAAGACGCTATCGACGCTGAACACGAAGAAGAAAAACATTACGGTTAAAATTTAAGTTTTTTTTTTAAATTATTTATTTTTAAAACTCAAATGATGAGTATAAAATAAATAGGAATGATTGTTAATTTCTAGAATATACTCTTACTATTTAAAAAACATTAGAATTATTTTAAATCCTGATAAAAGTTTCCATCTAATAAATTAATGATAGAATTTGATTAATTATTATTGATTAATAAGTACAATAGAAGAACCGAATACTCTAATTTAATAAAAAATTAAATTAGAAATTATATGAAAAAAATATATTTATTATTGTTTAGAAAGATATCGGATTCTTACCATTAAGTCGCGTAGCTCAATCTTATCGCTATCAGGTTTAATATATTTTTTTTGTGCTCCTTCAGCGAGAGGGACGGACTCGACCAAATTGCCTTGAAGTGAAACCATGTAGCCAAATTTTTCTTCTAATATTAGTTTCATAGCAGCTAAACCAAATCTTAATCCTAATATTCGATCAAACGAGTTAGGAGTTCCTGCTCTCATAGTATGTCCAAGTACGACACTACGACATTCAAAATCTACGCCATTTTTCTGAAATTCTTCCTTTAGATCGTCTCTAAGGTTTAATTCTTTGATTAATATGTTTGATATGTTTAAAGCTGGTAAAATTGGATTGCCAAATATGTCTTTAGGTAATTTATCAATAGTTTCTTGAGTAATTGTTTTGAAATCGCGTTTTAAAGATTCTTTATCCGGATAAGCACCCTCAGAACACGCAATTATGTGATATTTATATCCCGCCCTAGCCCTTCTTTTAAGAACCTCAACAACATCCCTTTCAAAATCAAAGGGTGTTTCGGGAATCAATATAATATCAGCACCAGCAGATATTCCGCTATACATTGTAAGAAAGCCAGCATCGCGTCCCATTATTTCAACAATAAATACTCTTTGATG
The DNA here is from genome assembly GCA_030605085.1 of Promethearchaeota archaeon. Next base: position 9,279 of record JAUWBH010000001.1, read on the forward strand.
AGATCTAGCTGTAGTTGTTAAATTATCCATTGAGTGAGAGGCAAGTTGTACAGCACTCCAGAATCCAAAAGTGTAATGGGTTCCTGCTAAATCGTTATCTATTGTCTTTGGACAACCTATTACTTTTGCATTTGTATGTCTATACATCGCATCTGCAACGCCAAGTGTATCATCTTTAGTTTAAAATTGAAACCATTTTAAATCTCCACCAATCGCGATTAGCGCATCGATGCCAAGTTCGTCAAATTTTGTTGCCATGTTTTTAGAGACTTTAGCGACTTGTTCAGGATCATCTCTATTAATTCCCTTAAAAGGGTTTGTTCTGCTGGTATATAATATTGTTCCGCCAATCGTATGCAGGTCGTCGTGTTCAGCTATGTTTAATGGTATTGTTAAATTTTCCATGAATCCTTTCCATCCTTTTTGTATTCCAATGCATTCTATTCCTGTATCAAAAGCTTTTAACATAATTCCATAAAGTACGCTATTAAGCCCGGGGCAGTATACGGCAATCAAGGAGAATCTTGAATATGGCTCCGCCGCCCGTTAAAATTCCAACTTTTTTAATAACCGTATAAAATCACCATAATTATTTTTAATTTGGTACTTTGACTAATTAATTAAGCCATTTTCAATTAAAAAAGTTATGATGATACGTAATATTCTTATATATGACTTAATTAAAATTTGATCAACTTATGATGAAGATAAATTAAGCCATTTTCTATTAAAAAGTTTTCAAAAAACTTTTCAAATAATATTTGATTTTTTAAAAGAGTATTTCAATTCATCCTGAGGAATTATATAACTTCCACCTTCAGAATCTGTTATTTTTAATGTAAATTTAAGTTGTCCCTTTTTAGCTTTTTGTAAGTCCTTTAATATCGCTTCAATCTTATTTATTTGGGGCTCATCATCGTCTAAATTATTCCGATATATTTGAACAGCACTTTCAAATCTTAGTAATATGCCCTCTACATTTGTATAATAAAAATCAGCGCTTGGGCCAGGCTCTACAGCTAAATCTAATTCTGGAATTTCTATTTTTCCAGTTGGAGATCTATAGATTTTTGATTTTAAGTCTTCCTCGTTTGTTACTTTTAAAGTCATTATACCAGGTTCCATGTTTGTCGTTAGAGGGATAATGTCATTTTTTATAAAATTACAACTATCACACTCAAATTTCAAAATTAACATTTTATCTCCATCTGAAAGGTCATAGATACTCTTATGTATTTTTATATTTCCACCTTCACATGCAGGACATTTTAAAGCAAATTCCTCTTCAGTTTTTTTAGCTTTCTCAGACATCAGTTTAGGTAAAAGAATGCATTTTTATTATATTAATATGTCTCTATTTTTTTTTTTTGATAATAAGATGCTCGAAACCATTAACTCATCTATTAAGATTTAAGGTTATAAAATAATTTCGAAAATTTTTTATTGTACCCGATTTTTTCGATATTAAATATTATATTAATTGATTATTAACACATGATATAAAGTTGAGAAGGAATGATAAAAATTAGTAAATATTGCGAATCACTTGTTCAAAGCTTTGTATTGGTGTTAAATATTTTACTTATTTTATTACATGTAGTAATTTTATAATTGCAACCATAAAAATGTGTTTTTCTGCGTTTTGATTGGTTGCATTGGTGATATAACATATAAAAATCAAAAAAGGAAAAAGTTGGAAAAATATGAACGAAATAGTTGAGGTGACATTTCATGGTCGGGGTGGTCAGACCTCCATTACAGGTAGTCAGTTGTTAGCGGAATTTGTTTTCGAAAAAGGGTTTAAAGATACAATTGCAATTCCAATTATCGGTGCTGAGAGAAGGGGTGCTCCAATTCAAGCTTTTACAAAATTTTCACGAAATAAACCCATAAGAACTTATGATAGCGTTAAAAATCCAGATTATATGTTTATTTTTGACACTTCACTCTTAAATATTCCAAAAGTTCAAGACACTATCAAAGAAGGAGTTACTCTAATAGTGGATAGTGTGAAACCTCTCGATAAAACAAGATTACCTAATAATGTCAAGGTATATATCGTCGATGCAACAGGGATTTGCATCAAAAGAGGTTTCATGCATTCGAGCGGACCGATTTTAAATATCCCCATGTTGGGCGCATTTGGCAAAGTGACTGACTATTATGACCTTGAAATAATGGAAAAAGTGTTAAGAAAGGAGTTTGGAGAAAAAAAGATAGAAAAAAATATGATCGTAGCTAAAGATGGCTACGAATCTGTGAAGGAGGCATAAAAGATGTCTGATACAGAAAAATGGAAAAAAATTAATAAGTCAAAGAAGGAACGTCCAAAAGTTCAAGAATATAAAAATTGGGAAGAATTGTCTCCAATACCTATTTCATTGCCGATAGATGGGGCAATTGGTATTACGGGTGATTGGAGAACCTTTCGACCTGTAATTGATCAACAGAAATGCAATAAATGTGGATTCTGTTGGATGTATTGTCCAGAAGGAACAATTTCAAGGAGGGAAGATGGAACTTTTGTAATTGACTATGTATATTGTAAAGGCTGTGGAATTTGCGCAAAAGAATGTCCAACTAAAAATATTAAAATGGTAAGGGAGAGTGAAATTATAAAATGACTAAAGTAGAATTAACTGATTTTGTACAAAATAAAGAAACGAAAATTATTAAAGGAAATGTGGCAGCTGCCATTGCTGCTAAATCTGCTAGGGTACAGGTTATTAGTGCATACCCAATTACACCCCAAACAACAGTAGTAGAAAAGTTGTCTGAATTTGCTGATGGAGGATACATGCCGGGAACACAATATATTAAAATGGAAAGTGAACATTCTGTAATGGCTGCTACAATTGGAGCTAGTATGGCAGGAACTCGAACTTTCACAGCAACTTGTGGTCAAGGACTTTTTTATATGTATGAAATGATTCATTGGGCAGCAGGAGTTAGATTACCAATAGTTACAGCAATTGTTTCTAGAGGAACAGCACCACCTTGGAATATTTGGGCTGACTTCTCAGATGTTATTAGCTGTCGCGACACAGGATGGATGAGTTCTTTCTGTTCCAGCCACCAAGAGATTTATGATGAGATATTAATGTCGTATAAAGTGTGCGAAGATTCTGATGTTCTCTTACCGAAATTTGTAGCCTATGGAGGTTTTATATTATCCCATACATCAAAACCAGTTACAATTGAGGACCAAGGTAAGGTTGATGGTTTTCTTCCCCCCCTTCCAGACGAAAAAGGCTGGCCACATATTTGGATAGATCCTGAACGACCTCTTATGCATGGGAATCTTATAATGCCTTCTGGTTTCTACACAGAATTCCGGATGAAATTACATATAGCCCTGATGGAGGCGAGAGAGAAAATAAAAAGCGTAGCGCGAGAATTTGAAAAGGTTTTTGGTAGAAGCTATGGAAATGGGTTAATTCAAGAATATAAGATGGATGGTGCTGATGTAGCAATGCTAATCTATGGTGATTTAGCGCTACAAATGGAAGAGGCTGTAGATCAAGTTAGAGAAGAGGGTTATAAAGTCGGAATGATTAAATTAAGACATTTTAGGCCGTTTCCAGTAGAAGATATCATAGAGGTTGCTAAAAAGATAAAAGTCCTTGGTGTTATTGATCGAGCTATAGCATTTGGTTCTCAAACGGGAGGTCCAGTTTCTTGCGAAGTTAAAACAGCTTTGCATAATATTGAAGGAACTGCTAAAGTTTTCCCGATGATGAATGGAATCGGTGGAAGAGAAGTCACTCTTGAACAGCAAAAGAATCAATTAAAACTTTTAGTTAAATTTAACGAGACTGGAGAGCTGCCAAAGGATATGATCGTTGGAACCTATTGGGATGGTTTATTGGAGGTGGATTAAAAATGGTATCATTAAAAAATGTAATGGATGATGAGATATCTTGTCAAGAGTGGTTCCTTCCAGGGAATTCATGTTGTGCGGGATGTGGTCTTGAAATTGCACTTCGATGGGCGATGAAAGCTTTGGGATCAAAAGTTGCTATGATAACTCCTGCAAGTTGCTTAAATGTAGTTATAGGATTATGGCCAAAAACTGCACCTAAATTTTCCCAGTTCAATATGGCATTCGCAGCAGGGGCTGCCGCCGCTACAGGAGTTGCTGCTGCTTTTAAAGCAAAAGATCATAAGTTTCCTGGGAAGGGTTGGGATGAAATGGTTTCAATTTGTTTTGCCGGAGATGGTGGAACTATGGATATTGGAATTCAAGGTTTAAGCGGAGCTGCTGAACGAAATTCAAATATAATATATGTTTGTTATGATAATGAGGCCTATATGAATACAGGAATCCAAAGGTCATCTTCAACACCCCATGGAGCTATAACAACAACAACTCCATTTGGAAAAGAGAGATACAAAAAGAATGTTCCTGAGATCATGGCAGCTCATGAAATTCCATATGTAGCTACTTGTTCAATTTCAGAGCCTTTGGATATATATGAAAAATTTAAAAAGGCAAAATCGATAGAAGGATGTAAATATATTCAAATCTTTGCTCCTTGTCCACCAGGGTGGGGTTACCTAGCTGAAGATTCCATTGAAATCGCTCGACTTGCTGTAAAAACAGGATTATGGACTTTATATGAAATCGAAAATGGAGTTTTAACGCTTTCAAAAAAAAGCAAACCATTGGTAGATCCCGCTAAAAGACTCCCTATGATAGAGTACATTTCAAAGCAAAAACGATTCGCAGGAATTTCTGAAAAGACCTTGATTGAAATTCAAGAACGAATAGACCATAATTGGAAAAAAATTGTTGATCAATTAGAATGTCAATCTAGATAATTCGAAATTAGAGAAGCAAATAACTTTTTAATTTTATATTTTTAATAAATATATTTTTAGACTCACTTAATTTAAAAAAATGGGTTTTTTAGTAAAGCTTTCTGGGAAAAATATTGATGAGATTAAGTTATATCTTGAAATTGCCGTTGAAAATATCGTTGAAGGAAAATTAATTGCTTTCCCCACTAATAGTGTATACGGTTTAGGGTGTGATCCGCTTAATCTAGATGCAATTGAACGAATCTACAATATAAAATTCCGGGATCGGAATAAAGGATTCTTATTGTTAATTTCTGATATGGATGAGGCGTTGAAAATCGCAGAATTTAATGAGTTTGCTATAAAATTAGCCAAAAATTTCTGGCCTGGGCAATTAACATTAATTTTAAAAAGAAAAGAACCTAATATCATTCCATTAGAAGTATCTGTTTTTCAAAAGACAATAGGAGTTAGGGTCCCAGAAAACGTAATTATTTTAAATATTTTAAAAATTTTGAAATCTAAAGGTCATTTTGGGGGTATCATAGGAACCTCGGCGAATTACTCTGGAGAACCTCCCTCTGTCAGTGGTAATAAAGTTGCTAAAAAATTTTTAGAACCTATTGATTTTATTATTGATGGTGGAAAATCAAAATCGCAAATTCCTACCACAATTGTTGATTGTTCTACTGATAAATTAAATTTTTTGCGAATTGGAAAGATATCTGAAGAAGAAGTAAGAAATTTTTTATCTGAAAATGAAATTCAAAAAAGGAATATTGGTGATTTGAACGAAGAATTTTAATCTTTTAGTTTCAACCTCGAGATTTAACGAAACTAACGCTACAGCAGAACTATGGTTTACACTGCTAATTTGTGGAGATAATTATCCGATTATCTCCAATCTAGAATATTTAGGATTAATAAGTGCTTTAACAAATATAGGTTGCGAAATTGTAATTCAAAAAATTAAAAGCATTTTAAAAAATGACCATAATTTTTTTCAATTTATCCTAAAAATTGTACCAATAGATTTTGTATGCGAGACGAATGTTAAGGTTATAAGTCAAATTGTAGAAAATCGTTACAAAGAATTTATCAACGAAAATGAATCCTTTAAGATAGAATTAAAGCGAAGAAATAACGATTTAATTGATAGGGACAATTTTGTAGAATTTGTTGCTAAAAATATCGATAATCGAGTTAATCTTAAAAATCCTGATAAAATAATAAGGATTGAAGTTTTAGGTAATTATAGCGGAATATCTTTTCTAAAACCAGATAATATAATAAAGATAAAAAGTAAATGAATATTTACGAAGATTTCCTTAGATTTTTTTATTTAAATTTTTTCTAAGCTTAATAAGGACATTTTTTCGCAGATTAAATCGTGTATTGCTAAAAACAAATAATCAAGGTTATCAATTATTTGATTATTGCTAATATTCTTTATCCCATAAGATTTTAGGACTATATTAATTTGATCATCGGAAATTCCAAAAAAATTTTTAATTGTATTATATCTTTCAACAGATTTATCATTTAGATCGATTTTTATTTCTTTAGCTTTTAAATTATGTAAAATTTCCTCGTTAATTTTTTCTAAATTATTTTCAGACGAAATGATGCAATAACTCATTTTTCCTGATGATAATTCAGTAGCCTTAATTCCAAACGCTTCAATTCCATATTTTATTTGTCGTTTAGCAACTAAATATAGAAAAAGTTCAATGTTTTTTCTTTTTGAAATATTAACATCATTAAGAAATGCCCTCTGTATATAGTAACAAGCGGTAAAGATATGATCTTGATTTAGAACATATTTATTGGAAAAAAATTGCAATGTAGAGCCTTTATAATTCTTTTGAATATTTTCAATTAAATTAAATATAAAATCTAATGCTTCAGTTTTATTTTTCAAATTATTCAAATCCTGGAATTTTTTTAAATCGATACTAATTTGATTAATTCCTACAAAATAGTTCAAATCCAAATCATTAATGTTAAATTGTTTTACAATCATTTTATAAATTCTTTAGATATAATTTTAATGAGATTATTTTATATTTAATCGTGTTTGATGTTTTTTTAGAAAATCCCGAATTTTTTTCCCATATTGAGCAGTATATTGATTACTTGGTTTATGTCCACATTTTCTGCATTTATCGTCATATGTTGAATTGATAGTCCCACAATCGGGACATGAATAATATTTAATCATCTCTTGCATCCATTTTTTATATCCCATTCTTACAATTTGAGCTTGAGAATTCCATAATTCAAATCTATGAGCGCCGCCTACCTGAAAATCTTTTAATTCATCACATGGAAATTCAGAACATTTCCCACAAAAATCTATTCCTTTTTCTTGAGCGCATGAATAAAGCTTGCATGAATCGCAATATGCGATTCGAGTGTTTGAACGGCAACCTAAACACTTCATTTCCTCAACTGGAGTAGTAAATAGATTTGCTAATCTTTCAAGCCTTTTAGGATCTTCCGTTGTGCCAATAAATATGGTACAGCTTGGACAAAAAAGACCACAAACTGCAGCATGCTGCTTATTAAACTTCATAAATGGTTTTTTAATTTGTTAATATTAAATCATTTTCAAATACTAAAATCTTAATTACAATCATACTTGAACTACTAGCCCTTAAAAGGGCGAGATTCCTTCTTCCTCGAAAACTGCCCGAAGAGATTCCGAAGGATCTCTTTAGGTCTTACATCTTCTCCAAAGGCGTGACTTAATCGTTCGCTTATTATTTGTTTCTCGTTCGCGTCGTCTTGAGCTTCCAAGGTGAAAGACACGAAATACTTGTTCGATTTCGTCTTTTTGACGGTGGCGCGTTTGATCTTTTCAGAAAACACCCTCTCATCGTTATATTTTATCCATCCTAATTTCGGTAACTTTACTTTCTTTCGTTCAAAATCAATCTTGATATTTCCATTCGTTTGCTTGGTCGTATAACTTTCCTTCCCCTTCCTTGACTTGAATTTCGGAAAGCCCACCTTACGACCATTCTTCAAACCGTTAAAAAAGTTTTGATACGCCTCAAATAAGTGTTCCCTTGAGGATCGTAACGCAATGGAGTCAGCTTCTTTTAGAAAAAGAAACTCTGCTTTGTATTGCTTTTCGGTTTTGTAGGTATAATCTTTAAGAGCTTCTTTATCGTCTTTTAACCGTTCATAGACTTCTTTCCTCTCGTTTAACATCCAGTTATAGACGAAGCGACTACACCCGATTGTCTTGTGAATCTGAGTCCGTTGCATCTTATTCGGATATATCCGAACGTTCATAGCTTGAATCATTTGCTTATAAAAAGAAGTAATCATCATTTAAATGGATTACGGGTCGGTGGTTTTTTGATTTTTTCTTTGAAAAAATAAGGCTCAATTCATCACCACCATAAATGGGGGTGTTTTCTTGAGCGGTCAGGATAAAAATAGCGATTTTTATTTTAAAGATTTTAGAATATAGTTTTATACGGGAAGACTCCAAAGTAGCCATTCGGGCATCATGTTAATAAATAAACGAATATAAATTACAACTATTAAAAAAAATAGTAAATATATAGTAAAGAGCCAATCTTTAATTGAATATTTTATAGTATAATAATACGAACGTTCTTTGGTACTTCCAAACGCTCTTGATTCAAGCGCTTCGGCCACATAGAAAGCTCTTTTTATTGAACAGATTATTAGTGGTACCAATAGGGGGAATAGATTTTTAATTTGATTTATTAGTCCGCTTTGCTGTAATTCGTAACCTCTGCTCTGCTGTGCATCCAATATATGTTGAGCTTCCATGGCTATAGTGGGCACAAATCTAAAAGCTAAAGAGAATGAAAACGCATATGGGTATGGAATTTTCATAGATACCAAAGAAAGCGCTAATTCGTCAGGGTGTACAGTTAAAAAAAAAAGTGAAAACGCAGTCATCATGATACACATTCTTAAGATCATTGCGATAGCGTACGATAGGCTCAAAAAGAATGTATTCATAACAATAATCATTAGTATCAAGAACGAAAGCCCTCTAATACTCTTTGCCCATTCCTTAACCATTTTACCAATTAAGATTAAAGGAATTAAACTTAAAAGGATTAAGAAAAGAGGAACGATTTCGGTAAACATTAAAGCAGTTATACTATATATTATGGAAAATAATAGTTTTGCCCTTGGATCCAGATTATGAACGAAAGAATCTTTCTTTTGAAACTTAAATGCGTTTAGAAATTCTAAAGACATTTAGTTATTTTCACCATGAGTTTTGCTTAATTTATTTTTTAAATAATCTACCAAAAAATTAATCATTTCAATCTTGGAATTTATCTCGAAAGGTGAACGAATCCCTATATTTTTTAACGCAAGATTAAATTGACTAACTTGTGGTAAGATTAAATGAGATTTCTTAGCTAAAAATTCGTTATTCAATATTTGTTTTGTCGGACCATCAGCAATTATTTTTCCATCTGCCATTAAAAGAGTTCGAGGTATATTTTCCACTGCAAATTCAACATTATGAGTTATAATAATAACGGTTTTTCCGCTATTATTTTCTTCTTTAATTAATTTTATAAAGAAATCTATTTCGTAAGTGTCTTGACCTAAAGTTGGCTCGTCAAAGACCAATATCTCTGGATTTCTACAAAAAATTGAAGCTAGTGCTAACTTTTTTGTTTCTCCGCCTGATAGGTTTAGAGGGGATCTCTCTCTATATTTTTCGAGATTAAAGGTTTTTAAGATGTTATTTATTCTATCTTGAATTTCTTCTTTACTAAGATCAAGACTTTTTAAGGAAAATTTAATTTCCTCTTCTACTGTATTAGAAAATACTTGATGCATTGGATTTTGGAATATTATTCCAACTTTCTGAGATAACTTACCTATACTTTTAGATTTGATATTTTCATCATTAATATAAATATTACCTTTTGAAGGGCGAATAAGACCGTTTAAAGTTCTAATAAGTGTTGTTTTCCCCGCCCCATTCTTTCCCATTATTCCAATTAATTCTCCTTTATTTATATTTAAATTAATTTTTCTTAACGCCACTGTACCATTCGGATAAGTGTAATCTACATCATTTATTACAATTAAAGGCAATCCATTAGACAATTAGATCATCCTTTCATTTTAATTTATGTGTTTAAGACAATTTATGGCCTCGTTAATAGAAGCAGGAATTTTACCATCGTATAATTTTTCCTTTATTAATTGAGTAAATATCGAGTAAATAACTGGTTTATTTATGTTTAATTTTTGGAAATTTTCACTATTTAAAACCTTATCTCGCTCATCATGTTCAAGGACTTTTCCATCATTTAATAAAATAATTTCATCTGCAAACGGGACTAATAAATCTAATCGGTGTTCACTAATGATTATTGTCATTTTTGTGTTAATTTGGATTTTTTTCAATAACTTAATGATTTTAAGGGCGAAGGCAGGGGATAAAAGTGCGGTAGGTTCATCTAATATAAGGACTTTAGGTTCTAAGACCAAGATCGACGCAATTGCAACTTTTTGTTGTTCTCCACCGCTTAACTCGAAAGGTGCTTTATCCAAAAGGTGTTCGATTTTGGTGAGATTAATCACTTTTTTAATTCTTTTAACCATCTCATCCTTAGGAATCCCTAAATTTTCCAATCCAAAAGCAATTTCGTGTTCTACATTCATTGAGATTAACTGATTTTCAGGATTTTGAAAGACTATTCCAACAAATGTAGATAATTCTGCAATAGGCGTTTCAGAAGTATCCATTCGACTTTCGCCAACTTCTACATACCCTCTGTAATAGCCCGCATAAAATTGTGGAATCAAACCATTCATACTTCTAATTAAAGTAGTTTTACCACTCCCAGTAGGACCCACAAGTAATATAAATTTATTTTTCTCAATTTTTAAATTAATATTATTTAATTGATATTCCTCATTTCTTTTATAACGAAAATAAAAATTGTTATATCTAATTAAACACATAGTAAAGTTTACAAATTCTATTGTTATGAAGAAATTTTTATTTATTTAAAATTTGTTTTATTTTATCGATAATTCTATTAATAACGGTTTCTAACTCATTTTTCACATTAATAGATGCTGCACCATCATGTCCCCCACCGCTAACCATCATGTCACATTCTCCTGTAATATCCTCTAAAATTTTACCTAGATGTAAGCCGGTTTTTAAACAAACTTCTTTTTTAGCTCTAGTACTTATTCTATATTCAGATTTTTTCTTCGAAGCTACTATTCCTACGTCAAATCCTACCTTTGTTAGCAAACTGGCCACACTCGCTTCAAAACTACCTACATGTGTTACTCCAATCAACCAATCTCCTTCTTGAATTAATTGGACTCTTTGTAAACCTTTAATTTTTGCAATTTTTTCAGATAGGTCCTTTTTAATCTTTAGCGTTGAGAGGATTTCTTGATAATCTAATTGCTCGTTAAACAGTTTTGAAACATGTATGATAGTTTCTTTGTTTCCGTACCTGAAAAAGCCAGAATCAGCTAAAATAGCTGCTATAAGAAGATATCTATATGGAAGTGTTAAATCTACATCAAATTCTTCGCATAATTCAAATATAATTTCTGCTGTAGAAGAATATTCATCAATTATGATATTTAAATAAGTAAGGTTGCCACTATATTCTCTTTTCAGATTTAAGTGATGATCCAAAAAAATAAAGGGAATATCTAAATTAAATAAATTAAAATAATTGTGAAATTTTACTTGATCTAAGTTATTTGTATCTAAAATAATAATTGCATCAATTTGTGAAATATCAATATCGTATTTGGGTGTAAATTTAATTTCGGGAAATTTTTCAGCAAATTTATCGCAAAATTCTCTTGTTGGTTTGGTAAATTTTGGGAAAATTAAATATACATCATTAGTATTGTAATATTGATTAATAAAAAATTTTAGGACGAGACAAGACGCGATTCCGTCTATATCCACTGATTTATGAGAAGTAATGACTATTTTTTTATTTTTTAAAAAAGCTACAAAATTTTCAAATTTGGATTTTAACATGCGTTCAAGAACTTTTATTTTGAAGATCAGCTTGAATGGAAGCTCTCATGGTATCAATTTGTTTTTTAGTTCTCTCTATCTTTTGAGTTAATATTTTAGAACGCATTTCAAGTGTTACTTTCAAGGACTTTTTTTCGTCAAGAAGCTTGTTTTTTTCACTTTTTACCAAGATTCCACCAATAGATTTGTATACAGCATCATCAGGATTAATTTTTTCTAATTCTTCTATTGCTAATTCAGTATCTCTTAAGGAGGACTCAATTTGAAATTTTTGCTGTGTTAAATATTCCATCGTAGCTGATAGATTTTGTAATTGTATGACTTTATTTTTTACCTCAGGATCGAGATTATCAAGGTTAATCGTCATTGTACTTATTATTGATTTTATTTTTAGTAGTTATATAAATTCATTAGCTATTATATCTTTTTTCAATTATTCTAACTTTAAAATCAAATATAAAGACAAAAAATTTTTATTAAAATAATTTTAATCCCATAAAATATAGATTATTTACTCACAGATAGGATTTTACTCGCAAAGTTTTAAAGTGTTGTCAATAATTTTACCCAAGCTAACTATATCGTTAATAGAAGCCCGAAAAGCTGTAATGTCAGTGCTTTCTATATAAAAAATTAAAGATTTATTTTTTTTTTCTATCTGCATTTTAGTTCGATTAGATTTTAGATTATTAAATTCTGGTAAAAACGAGTTATAAGAGATATCTCGAGTTTGAGAATCGTTAAATTGTAGTTCTATGGTGGATTTTATTGAATAATAATTATTTTGACTCATTATTCTTCAATTACTTCTAATTCTCGTTGCTTCCGCTTGGCAATTCGGAACGATTCGGCACCTCGTGGAGTTTCAATGTAATATGCTCCTCCCGTAAATTTTGCTTCACACTTCCTACAATGCCAAATACCGGTGGAAATCCTATTAACAGAACCTTTTGTTTCACATCTTGGACATTTGGTTTGTTTACTCTTCATCTTTTCCATAATCTGACGATATCGTTTCCTGAGGGTGCTCCCATACCTAGCCCCAAATTTTCCATCGATTCCGACTTTTTTAACCAATATGACCACTAATAACGAAAAATATTATTACAAATTTATTTGTTAATTAAATAAGTAAAATTAGCAATCCTAAATTAATTTTTTTATTTATTTTAATTGAAAGTTCAGCTTAAATTATTAGAACATTAGGTTATAATGAAATTTAAAAAAAAATTAACAAAAAAAATTAAAAATACATTATTAAAAATAAAAAATTATTAAAATTTGGCTTTATATTGCCAAAGATTCAAGTCTTTTCTTAAATTACGAGCTATTTCAAGAGATTTCTTGCTCAACATTTTAATTTCATCAAAAGAAAAAGTTGTTGCTCCACTTTTTTGGATGGATGTTATTTTATTTTCTGTACAGGATATTGAGATTTTACCATCACAGACCAATTCTTCTGGCAAATTAGGATCTAAAAAAATTATTTCGGCAATTTTTCCATATGTTATGGCTAATGGTAATTCTTTTATAATAGATTCACCAGTCAAATAGTTTCCCGTCCATTCTAATCCGTTTTCTGTTAGTTTTCCTTCAGGTATCTTAGAGGAAATTAGTGTAACTAAGGAACTTACGCTACCACAATCAATTAAATTCCCTCCATAATTTATTACGTACATATCTATAAATAAAATATAAACATATTCGTTTTCCTTTATACAAAGTTTTTTAGTTTGTACGCAATCTGCATGGCGAATTCCCCGATCTACTACTCTTGCTAATTCAATTGATTGTTTGTCGGGTGGACCTCTTTCAAATAATGGTGAGGCTAAAGGTAATAATTCTGCCATAACTGTACAGACGCCTTCGTCTGGCATGTCTGGAAATGGTACTCCAACATCGTATTTTAATCCAGTTATGATTCTTGTATCTCCTAATTGGACATCAGCGGAACCTTCTGCCGAAGCGATAAAGTCAGCAGTTATCTTAAATTCACGATAATCCCATAAACCCCTACCGTCAATTCTTTTTTCTTTTCTCAAGTTATCTTTTATATATTTACGTTCTATTGTTGAGATTACTCGTTTTACATCCATCATTATTAATTAACCTCTCCATTCCTTTTTGGTTGTGATTGTTTTTCAACATCTTCTTGAATGCGAAGATATTTATTTTTTAAAGCAGCTAATTGCATTTCGTAAACTTTGCTGGCTGCATTTTTAGCGAGATCTAAGAGTATATTCATCTCTTCCGCATTAATATCCCCGTCGAATTGTAATAACGCAATCTCGTTATTAAACCATGTAATAGCTATAGGTAGATCTGCTTCTCCTGCCTTGTCTTCTATTCCTGAAAGGTCTACAACAATCTTTCCATCAATTTTTCCCATTGCTAACGCTGTTATTAAACTTTTCATAGGGATACCTGCATCAGCTAAGGCTAAAGATGCAACAGTTGTGCTCGCGCATCGCGTACCACCATCAGCATCAATAATTTCAATAAACACTTCAAAACATGTACCAGGGTATAGTTCAAGAAATAATACTGGTTGTAAACAGTCAGTAATTATCATCGAAATTTCTTTTTCACGACGACCAGGAGCTGGTCTTTTTCTTTCGAATACAGAGTATGTCGCCATGCGGTAAAAAACTCTTAAAATTCCCCTATCTGGTTTGGCTAAATGATGGGGGTGTACTTCTCTGGGTCCATAAACGGCAGCGAAAATTTTATTATTACCCCATTCTAAATATGCAGATCCATCAGCGTTTTTCAAAACACCTGTTTGCATTTTAATAGGGCGTAATTCATTATTATCACGACCATCCAATCTTTTGCCATCTTCTCGAAACAATTTATCCGGATACTCATCTTTAATCAATAAAACCATATTTAATCAAGACCTCTTTGTTTTTTTTCATCTTTAACAAATGCTTGGATCCTATCAGTCAGCCCAGTAGTATGTGCTTCTCTCTCTATTTTGTTTATTGCTTTAATAAGAATACGCTCGTATTCGATATTATCTCCCCGCAACCAAATACGCCCATTCTGAGTTACAAAGATATTGCAATTTGTTAAACTTTTCAACATTTTTATCATCGACCCATTGCGTCCAATTACACGCGGTATTTTTGGGGGATCTATTGAAATTACTATACCACCTATTTTTTTCCCGAGATATTTTCCAACAGTTGTTAATTCGGGTTTATTCAAGCGATCTGCGGAAAGTATTTTCACAACTAAAACATCTCCAATTTTGAATTTATCGGTAGAAACATTTTCCTCACTAAAAACACCTCTTCGACCACCTCTTCCTAATCGTCCCTTTTCTCTCTTTATCGTATTTTTAGGTTTCAGTTGAGCAAAATCTTTCGCATTAATTTCGCATTTGTATTTTACTGGATTTTTATCGACCACTACAGCGATGACTTTGTCTCCTGGATGAGGTGTGTAAATACCTCTAAGAGGAATGACATTTATATAATTTTTATTAATATTTTTTAATCCTATTACAAGCGAAATAATTTTATCTTTTTCTTTATTTAATATTGTTCCTCTTCCAGGCAAAAAATTTGTGGTATCCTCAGATAAAATTTCTCCGGGTACGACTAGTTCTCTTATAATTTCTTCATCTACGAGCTTATCTTGTTCATTTGTTAATTGTTCATTTTCTTCCATATATCTTTACTCACTCTCTTCATATTAATTATTCGTAAACCTAACTTATCAAAAAAACAATGTAAACAAGATATAATTTGTAATTTATGGGTTAGAAACTTAAGTTTTTAGAAGTTTAGTCTGAACCCTTCCATGAGTTAATTTATTCAATTTATCAATTAATTCCATTTGTAATCCAGCCGGTAAACTGACGATAGAAACCCAAGATCCATCAGATTGCCATTCTTCCTTTTTTATTTGTGTTAATTGAGCTACAATGTTGTAACCTTTTGCCGTAAAGGACGAAGGTATTTTAATTGCTAACTCGACTTGTTCCATTCGAATTGGTATAATTGTTTGAATTTTTTTAACAACATCGTCAACTTGTTCTTCAGCATTTCTCATTAAATCAATCTTCACCTGTGCCTCTTGAATTGCTTTTTCTATCCGTTGGACTGGATGAGGTTTTTTATTTTGAGGATTTATTGCGTTTTTACTGATAATGCTTATTATTTTTTTTAATTTTTTTTGTCTCTCTTCTTCCCTCTGAGCTTTTGTCCAATGAATTTCTCCTTCTAAAAGGATCTGACCTGCAATTCTCATTCCATCAGTTGTGTTAAATACAGCCTCCATATCACCATCAGTTGCTTTCTTACCTCTTTTTAAATCTTCAAACACCGTAAAACTTTCAAAAATTAATTCCAAATTAATTTTTGGATTATTTGTTAATTCATCAACAGACATACGAGATTTTTGCTTTCCTTCTTTTAATCTTCTATCGATTTCGTTTCGTATAATTTTTTTTGCGTCCCAAGCCTTCTCTGGGTCCATTAATAGTTCAAAAACCCTCCCAGCTTTTTCAATGCGTCCAATAATATAACCGCCTATGTTTATTCTTGCTCTATCAATCATATTATTGCGAGTTCCTTATTTTTTTAAAATTAACTCTATATTTCTCTCATATCCTATGTCTTTTCAAGATATTGAAAGATCAAAAAATAAGGTAATTACCTTGATTTTTAAAATTTATAATTCTTTTAATAACTGTTCCTTCTCATCTATACTTAACAATTTGAATTTTAATTCTTTTTTCTCAATAAGGGCTATATCACAAGTATTTTCATTCAAATTATCACCCATTAATTCTTTTAATGTTCTTAACGGTAATAATTTTAAATCTTCATCGCTTACATCATCTTTATAATTTTCTTCAAGGTATGTTCTTGCTTCGGTCGCTCCCGACCCAATCGCAAAAGCTTTATAGCCCCACATAGCCCCAGAGGGATCTGTTAAATATAACGATGGACCATTAGAATCGATTCCAGCAACTAAGAAAGAAACTCCAAAAGGCCTTACCCCAGCATTCTGGGTGAATGCTTGTTTATATTCACAAATATTTAAAGTGGCATCTTTCACGGAAATTTTCTCATCATAACTTAATAAATTTATTTGAGCTTGAATTCTAGCACGGTCAATAAGAACACGCGCATCAGCTGTTAAACCTGCGATTGCCACTCCAATATGATCATCAATTTTAAAAATTTTTTCAGAACCTATCGTTTCTTGAAGTTCTGAACTTTTCTTTTCAACAGCAAACACAACTGAATTTTTATTTCTACATACAATAGCTGTTGTACCTCTCCGTACAGCTTCAATCGCATATTCTACTTGAAAAAGACGACCTTCTGGCGAAAATTACCTATTTTTTGAGAAGTTCAAAAAATTTTGGGTAATCGCCATGTCGTAACCTCTTCCTGCTTGCTGGAACATATTTTTCATCAATCTCCTTATTTTTTAACTAATTTCTCTAAATTCCTAAATTAATTTTATTTACATTATTTTTTTTAACTGGTTAAAGAGAAGTAATAAACACTTCTATAAAAATTTTTTTTAAATATTTTAAAATCAATATAAGATTGGAAAAGTGTTACTTATTTTAATTAATGGAATTAATGTTTCCTTTAATAATTTTTAATTAAAATTTAAAAGGTCATATAAATTTATAAAAAAGTAGAGAGGACATCTAAATCGTAGTAAATTACGACCAAGCTACCTTATTAACAAATATAGACCACTCTAATAAAATCAAACCCGTATTTTTTGTTGTATGTATAATTAGATACGAATCTCCTTCTTTAGTTATGGAACCTGCCATATTTCCCTTACCCTTCCTTATATTTTTAGCAGCCAGCTGGATTTTATCGTTTTTTAAAATAGTAAATCTATTTTTTTGAAAGATAAGAGAAGGTTCTTTATCTTTCCATGCCCTAAGAATTGCTTTTGATTCTTCGTTGGATAATTCGAAATCACCTGACTTAAAAATCACTTCTCCTTTATCGTCTAAAAGAAAGACTTCCTCAACACCTTTATGATCGTTTAGATCTTCGACTAAACGCTTAAATTTATGTTTGTCCATTTTTTTTAATTTAATTATGTTCTTCTTTTTTTTTATTTTAAAATAAAAATTCTCTAATTTAAAACTTTTTAAAATAATTTATATATGTTAAAGAGGGGTAAAATTTTTTACATAATTAGAACTAGTTAGTTTAAATTTCACAGTTTCTTGCTATTTGATGTAGTTCAATGGGAAAAACTTTAGTTTTATTTGATAAAATTTATAATACAATTTCGGAAAGAAATAGAAAGGATGTTTTCATAAAATATTTAAGATATTTGAGAGAAAATGTTAAAGGTTTTCCAAATACAACGATAGAAATCAGAAAATTGAGAAATTTCGATAGTAGATTTGAAATTTTCATAAGTGGTCCAGAAGAAGTTTTCGTCTTTAACTTTTTAAAAAAGGAAGTAGGGAGCATTCACGAGTTTAGAGAAGTTAAAGTAGGGAATGTATATAAAGGAAATTTGGTTGATGTAGGGAAGGTTGGATTTGGTATTTTTGTTGATTGTGCGGTTTTAAATCCGAAGGTGGATGTTTTAATAACCCTTCACACGCTCAGAGATCAATTAGGCAATGCTAAAAAAGTATCATTAAGGGATATAATTAAAACCTACGATTTTATTGATCATTTTCCTGTAAATGTTAAAATTACAAGAATTAATCAAGAGGAATGTAAATTACAAGGTGAGATAAGTGACGAGTTTTTAACACTTTATAAGAAAGTTTTAAACGCAAATATTGAAGGAATATTTGTAAGTGGTGCCACGAAAAACCAATTTAAAAAAGCCCTTTTAAAGAAGGGTCATTTCCGAGATATAATATCGATAAAAAGATATGGGTTTTTGGAGCATATTGCTCTACTAAAACAAAATACTGACGCACCCGGAATTATTTCCAATATAGGAAAGCATCTGGAAAATTGTAAATTAAGTGCAATCAGACCGTCACGAGTAAGAACATTATATATTTAAGGAAAATTAGTGAGCCAGGGGAGAATCGAACTCCCGACCTATGCGGTGTAAGCGCATCGTCATAACCAGGCTAGACCACTGGCTCCTATAAACGCAAACTGAGATACTTTATTAAAAACGCAAACGGAGGGATTCGAACCCTCGAGTCCATTGGACACCGGTTTAGCAGACCGGCGCACTACCAAGCTATGCGACGTTTGCAATTTTTACGAGTATTTTTAATTTTCTTTGCTCTATGAGACTAAATGTAATTATTCTATATTTTGAATATAACAAATCAAAATTTTAATATTTTATTATAGTGAATTAGAAAATTATATAAGAAAAAGAAATGAGATAAAAAAATTATTCAGAAATTATCTCAAAGACCATCTTTTCAATGATTGGTTTCTTTGTATATCTTTTATCGTAATACCACCCTACAAGATGAGCTTTCTGGTCCTTGTCTTCTATTAGAGGTATTACTATTATCATAACACCGTTACTAAGATATTTTAAAATTCTTTTGTCTATGTTGTGGAGTTTTTCGTTTCCAGAAGGATGTGAATGGGCTTGCCAGACGATATCAATTCCAAGCTCTTGCTTAAACTTTCGCATGTTGTATATTTTGGATTTTTTGTATCGCATCCAGCTTCTAGGTTTAATATGAGTTTTATTTCTCCTTAAATCAGAATTTATTATGAATTTACTGACAATTCCGAAATTTTCTTTTCGATCAGCGAATATCCAAAAATGGACGATATTAGGGTATTCTTCCTTTGCTTTCTCAGTAATTTCCTTAAATATTCTTTCTGGGATTAGATATCTAAAATCCTTAGCACTATTACTACTCATTTAACACAACTTTACTCGTTTTTTATTTTACCCTATCGATTCTAATGAAGGCTAAAATTTATATTTTTCGATACATAATTTTGACAGTTTTACCATTAAAAGTAGAGTGAAAAAGTACTTATTTTATAAAGGTACAATCTGGTATAAATTTTTTGAGAAAAATCTCTTAGTAGTATCCTTACATATTTGTAATTCGTAAAAATAATATGTAAAAATAAATTTCTTAAGATCATTAACTCATTAGAAAAATTTTTTCATAGCAGATGTAGCCTAGTTGGTAAGACGCCGGCCTTGAGCATTGATTACGATCGAGAAAGCCGGTGCGCGCAAGCGCTCGGGGGTTCGAGTCCCTCCATCTGCGCTCGTTGGAAAAAGTAAAAAAGGGCTATTGGCGCAGTCAGGTAGCGCAGCAGGCTCTTAACCTGATGGTCGGGGGTTCGACACGCTCGCTTTGAGTGCGAGATTCCCTCATAGCCCGCTCTTACCTTATAACTATTATTAAATGCTAATTTTATTATAATGCTATCACTCAAATTAAAAACACAGTTTGAATTAATATAAAAGGACTTATATCAGAAATAAAATTCAGATGTTTTGTATATTTCCGAAAATAACTTCGAAATCTGAGAAGTCAAAAGGTTTTAGAATGTACCCATCTGCTTTTGTCTCCTCTAATTTTTTCTCTACCTCAGAACCAGGAATAGCGGTCAAAAAATAAACCGGAATATCGTTAGTTTTTTTGTTTGATTTAATTATTTTACAGAGATCATAGCCTGAAAGGTCAGGGAGGATAATATCCAACAAGATTAACTTCGGCATTGCGTTTTTTAATTCTTCGAGTCCCTTAGTTCCACTTATAACACCCTTACAATGATAGCCTTTGCTCTCAAAGTAACTTGTTATTAATCGAATTGTCGGGAGGTCGTCTTCGATTAATAAAATATCGTACTGCGATGGTTCAACATTAATATTGTCTAGAATATTGATGATTTTATTCTCAAGTAATGTACTTTGGTCAAAAATGTTTTTTATTGTTGAATAAACTTCTTCGCTTAAATCATTCTTATGATTTTCGAGCAATAATTGTGAAAATCCTTTTATCGTAGTTAAAGGTTCCTTTAAAGCGTGCGAAATATTAGAGATCGTTTGAACATCCATGTTTAGTAAGTCTTCGTTCATTAAGTTTGATTTTTGTTCTATAAAAAATGAAACACTCTCCCTAATTAATTTAGAGATAGTTGAGTAATTATGCTCTTTAATAAATTCTTGCCAGTTCTTTTTTGAATCTTCCGAAATATATAAGGAAATTCGCTCTTTGTCCCTGTCATAAATTTTTCCTCCTACTTGCCATTTTTTAAATCCTTCGGTGACCACCCCACGCCAAACTGAATATTTTCCCGTCTCATCTTCATATTTCAGCATCTCCTCGGTCTTATCAATATCATCATAGTCCTCTTCGTTATTTTTAAGATTTTTCGGCATATTACATCGCTATAGAATTGTGTTTTTTATAAAAAAAAGTTAGATTTTCTATTTTTTTCATACTTTTTATAAAAATTCTAACAATTAATTTTATTATTTATCAAATAATGTTATGTCTTTGATAAATATAAAACTTATTTTTTTGTCAATATACTCTCTATAATTTAAAAGTAATAAGCTTCTTCACTTAGTAAAACTTTAATTGTCTTTATAAGAAATCGTAGAACAAGTATTTTTACATAATTTATATAAAATTACCTTTTAATCAGAATTTTTTTACATCAAACTTTCTATTTATTATTCAATATGTCCTGAAAAAAAATATTAATTTTTAGTTTTTATAATATCAAATAAAATGTTAAAGTCTGAAAAATTAAAGGGTTTTAAGATATATCCATTCGCCCCAGTCTCCACTAACTGTTTTTCGACTTCAGAACCTGATATAGCTGTTAAAAAATAAACTGGAGTCTCCTTATATTCTTTATCTGATTTAATAGTTTTGCAAATATCGTATCCCGAAAGATCTGGAAGTATGATGTCGAGGAGTATCAGCTTCGGCTTAGCGTTCTTTAGCTCCTCGATACCTTTCAGACCACTTACAACCCCTTTACAAACGTATCCTTTACTTTCAAAATAACTGGTAATTAATCGAATCGTTGCAACATCGTCTTCAATTAACAAGATATCGTATCTAGTAGTCTGCCCTTTAATGTTATCCAAAAAATTTATTATTTTATTCTCAAGATGAATGCTCTGTTCAAAAATACTTCTCACGGTTGATAATACGGTTTCATTAAGTTGTTCTTTATAATTTTCAAGGAGCAACTGTGAATACCCTTTTATTGAAGTCAATGGCTCCTTTAACGCGTGAGAAATGCTAGAAATTGTCTTAGGATTTATTTTATTACTTTTAACCTCAATAAAATAATTGACACTATCTCTTATAAGCTTACTTATCGTAGAATAGTTGCTATGTTCAATAAAAGTGGTCCAGTCATTTTTTGTATCTTCTGACACATATAAAGAGATACGCTCCTTATCCCTGTTATATATTTTCTCTCCTTTCAACCATTTTTTAAACCCCTCGGTAATTACTCCGCGCCAACGGGCATATTTTCCCGTTTCCTTCTCGTACCGAAGCATATCTTCGGTTTTATTTTCGTCGTCATCAAACCCTTTTTTATTACTCATTTTTAAGAGAACTGAGAGTTATTTTTTAATTCTTTTTTACCACAATTAAAAAAAAGATTATAAAAATGTATAAAAATTTTATTTTATACCGACCTTTTTTTATAACCATAATAAACTAATTCAATTTAAAGTTAATTATATCAAAAAAATGGAGTATGAATAGTAAAAAAAAAAATTTAGATTTATTATAAAATAAAAATTATTTTTCTAGCACCTATATCTTAATAGATTTCTGTTGTTAAAAACATTGTACAATAACTAATCTAAAATCTCTTAAAAATCTAGAATCAGGAGTTAATTTTGAAGAAATTCCGGAAAAATTTATGAATTTCTTATTCACTTTTAGAAATTATAAAGAATACTTAATTCGATATAATAAATAATTTTGATACTTTATTTATGAAAATTATAACAAAAATCCTATTTTTTACCACAATCTATTTTTGATTATTTTTTTGTAAACAATTGTTGTTTTTTAAAACTATTCTTACAACCGAAAAGACTATAATCACAGTAAATGGCAAAAAAGTAGAATAGTAGTAAAATTAACAACAACTTTAGAATCGTCTGGAATTCTTTCTCTTTCCTTAAGATCTTCATTATTTTCTTCTTGATATTGCTCAAGAATATTTTCGTAAAAGAGTGTGTCTCTTTACAATTCATCTCTTTAATTCAATATTCGTTTTCAATTCCAATATTGTTTGAGACAGTCGTGAAATTTGAGCTGTGTAAAAATATTGTGCAATCGTAAACACTAATTAAATTAGAATTTATAATATCAATTGATAAAGAACTGTTCTTCTCGCTATTGAATCACTTCCCTTAACATTTTTTTTACCTTTTCTTGTATTTCTAAAGGTTCTGGTCTTAATTTTTTTCTTTTATGTGATATTTTTTTATAGGCAATTATTATGTGATATTTTTTTATAGGCAACCACGCTAACGCTGCTCGCTATAGCCACAATAGAACACGCAAGTATTCCAAATTAATAAAAAAAAATTTTTAAATCTATTTCTTTTTTTTTTTATGTTAGTAGTAATATTATTATGTCAGTAGTAATATTATTATGTGATATTGACCAAAATAATAGAATAACATAATTTCCATTAAATTAAGCGATTCACTTGACAGTTGAACTTATGTAATAAAAAAAAGGTTATTAGAGGACGATCGACTTAGTCGGTAAGGAATTTTGGAACATTTTTTAATTACTGATCACATTTTATTTTGCGATTAAATTGACCAACTTAAGATGCATAATTATATATTTACATCTTACATCGTTAAAATTATTTTACTTTGACATATAATCTTAAATATGTATATTTCTTTAATAAAATTAAATAAATTTATCTAAATTATACCTGAGTTGCAATCAGTTTGGCTCTTGAAGATATTGTGAAGGATTGGGAGAAGAGTCTTATAAGTAGCGATTGCGCTATCAATTCTATAATTTTATTGTTGTATAATGTTGACAGAGAAGAAATTAGGTACGACTGTATTACGGTGCTCGAAAGAATTGAATCTAAAACAAAAAAAAGAAATGAAAAGATTTTCAAAGTTCTAGAAAATTTCTTGATATCCGATGAGAATTCAATGGTTAGATTAAACGCTGTATCGGTAATTTTAACTTATTATCTAGAAAGAGGAATTTCAGTATTAAAATGGGTAGTAGAGCACGATCCGTCTCCTTGTGTGTTGTTGAAGCTTTATCAATGGTGTTGGAATAGCAACGATCAGTGCGCTAAGCTTTTAAAGGAGCAAGTAGGTGAGCTTTTTTCCGCAAGATACGGTGTGATTCTTTTTGGAACTTGAATTGAGCCGAGAATATTACGCTTTAACAAAAAATATTTCTTACAATAAATTGGTTGACAGTTCAAGGGAATCTTTTAACGGTCTTACTAGACTCGATTATTTTAAAGAGTTTGGAACAGAGAATATTGATGAAATCATTAATATCAATGGAAGACATAATCAAAAGTGCTATAGATTTTACGCAGTTCGTGACAAGCGAGTAGTGTAAGAGATATATTGATTTTTAACTTAAGCAATTTCGGAGAGATTCCAGAAGAGATAAGCTCTATGGAGCGCCTTTAGGAGACGCACTTCCCAAACAACGAAATTAAATATGTTCCTGAATCAATTAGCTCGATTAAGCATCTTAGTTGCCTATATCTAACATATAACAAAATAATGACAGTTCCAGAATCGATTAATTTGCTTACATCCCTTGAAATATTAAAAAATCAAATATTCATTTATATACACAAATGATCCTTTTTTTTGTCTTAAAAATTTTAATATTCGTAGCACACAGATTTTAAATCGTACACAAATATTTTATATCATATAATCTTTGTGATCATGTTAAATATCGTTCTTTACAACAAAAATTCTATTTTTACTAAAATAAACATTTAATTAAATAGAAAAAAAGAGAATAATTGTTCGTTATTTCGTAATAGAATTAAATTTTTTATAAATTACGCAAAGGTTTAAATACTAAATTTGTGTTATGATTCGTAACACAAATTTTCTTTTGTTGTAAAATTTTCTTCGTTTGAGGTAAAAAAGCAGTTTTAAAGTAAAAAACACGAAAGGAATAATATTTTAGTTATAATAAAAATAAAATAAAATAAAAATAGCACACAGAATATTAAAAATAGCTTTAAATTTTGAGGTAAAGAATATTATGGTAATTCATCAAGAAATACAACAAATTTCAAACTTATGTCCAGAGTGTGGTGGTGTAGTTCATGAATTTCAAGAGAGGGGAGAAACCGTATGTAGACAGTGTGGTTTAATTATTAACGAACGAAATTTAGATACATCTCATAGCGGGATTAGAGCTTATACCAAACAAGAGAAAGACAAAAAAGAGCGAACGGGATGTCCAATCTCTATTTTAATGCCTGATATTGGATTAAGTACTATTATTGATAGGACTAAAATTAAAAATCCTGATTTGAGGCGTGCTGCAAAATGGAACACACACATGACATGGGAAAAGAGGAACATGTTAATTGCGATTACCGAGTTAAAAAGAATTGGTAGCAATTTAAATTTTCCAGAAAGAGTAAAGAAAGCCGCAGTAAGACTTTATAAAGAGGTTTTCAAAAGGAAGTTGTTAAGAGGTCGGTCGATAAACGGTATGGTAGCGGCGTGTTCCTATTTTGTATGCAAAGAAGAGAAAGTCCCGATTACGCTCCAAGAAATTTTGGACGAGGCGTCCATAAACGCTAACATTGTTAAAAAGTGTTATAAAATATTAGTAAGGGAATTGAATCTAAAGTCTCCGCATGTTGATCCTATTTCGCTTATACCTCGGTATTGCGCAGATTTAGGTTTAGATATTGAGGTCGAAAAAGAAACCATTAAGATGTTAAAAAACTTTATTAAGAAAACCTCTATTTGCGATAAAGATCCAAAAGGATTATGTGCTGGAGCAATATATTTAGTAGCTAAGCTTAAAAACAAAAAAGTCAGCCAAAAAGAGATCTCTAGAATAATAAATGTCACGGAAGTAACGCTTCGTTCGCGCTACAAAGAATTGCTAAAAAGCATTAGTTTTAATTTTTAAATAAGTTTGATGTTTGAAGGTATAATATATTTTATTTTTCTCTTTTTTTGAATAAGAGTGATTTAGAAAGCGAAAATCATACAAGAGAATATTTCCCTAAAAGATTACACCATCAGAGCTAATATATACCATTCTTAATTAACTTTTAATTCAAAAAGAACATCGCTTAAGGCGATAATTTTGGCGATTTTAATTTTGATATCCTGTTCTACGAGCCGCTATTTGCCCGACTTTGCGGCCAGGAGGCGCATTTCGACTAGTTGTTGTTGGCTTATGAGGAGATTGTTTGGCACCTCCACCGTATGGATGAGATGCAGCAACCATTGCAACGCCACGGACCACCGGCCATTTTATTGCTTTAGAGCGAACATAATGGAATTTAGTCCCCGCTTTAAGCATTGGTTTGTCAGTTCGTCCGCCTCCGCTTATTACACCAATTGTGCATAGGCAATTTTCGTTAAACCATTTTCTTTTTTTAGATCGAAACAATAATTCTACTTTATTTCCCTCTTTGTCCCTTACAATTGCATCTACTCCGGAAGCACGTGCAAATTTACCTCCATCTTGCGGAGTGCCTTCAATATTGCATACGATCGTACCTAATGGTATTTCCTTCAGGGGTAAAATGTTTCCTACTTTAACTTCGCCCTTTTTTGCTTGTACATGCTCGTCTCCTTCAAAAATCCCTTCTGGCGCCAACCACAAATCTTTTTTACCATCTTCATATTTGATTTTTGCTACAGGTGCCATTCTTCCAGGGGAATGCACTAATTCAATTACTTTAAATTTAAATTCTTTTTCTCCTTCTTTAAAAGGGCGATATTTGACAGCACCTACATGACGATGCGATGGTGATCGTGCCCATAGATTTCCACGTCCTTTTCTCTGCGCGAGTATCCGTTTACCCATGCGGTTCACTAAAATTTATCTAATTAAGTTTATCTAATAGTTCAAACTTTAAATTTTTTACTATTTTCCTATATCTTTTTATTTTGTAATAATTCATCGATGTTATAGTTGAAAGCAATAGGAATTTCTCGATCTATAAATTCGCCAGCTACATTTTTTAACAATAATTCTTCAATTTTTTCGGGATCGTTAGTTTGCCCTAGTACCCATCCAAGTTTTACATATCCAACTTCAGGTAATACATTTTTTCCGGGTATTACACCCATATTTTGTAATTCTCTTCCGGTTGAATAAACATTCATTCCTACAAAACCATGTAAGGTTTGCGTGGTCATTAGGACTGTTATTCCTTCTTGAATTGCTCGTTCGACAGAATCATAAATAGTCGTACTTACATGACCAAGTCCCGTTCCAGCGAAAACGATGCCTTTATATCCTTTGTCAATGTAAAATTCAATTATTTCGTTTTCCATTCCTGGGTACGAATATAATAATGCTACTTTTTTTTCGAAATTGGTAAGTGTTATTGTTTCTGAATTCGATCTTTTTCTGTAATTATTTTTAAACATGGTTATTTTTCTATTCTTTACCATTCCTAATGGGATATCATCTATCGTTCTGAATGTGTGTCTTACAGAAGAATGCATTTTTCTGACTAAGGTCCCTTTATGGATTAATCCATAATCGTGTGCTGAAGAACCTAACATAGTAACGACAACTTCAGCGATATCGGAACTAGCAACCGTTGCAGCGTTAATTAAATTTAAGGCCGCATCCGAGGAGGGTCTATCAGAACTCCTTTGGCTTCCCACTAACACAACAGGAATTGACAAATCCTTTAACATAAAAGATAAAGCTGCACTTGTATAACCCATTGTATCTGTTCCATGTCCAATAATGACGCCATCTTTACCAGAATTAGCCGCTTTTGCAACTTTTTCGGCTAATTTTTGCCAATAATCAGGTTTCATGTTCTCTGATAAAATTTCAAATACGATTTCCGTCTCAAGATTACAAATTTCTGCCAATTCAGGGACTGCACTAAATAATTCACCCGGAGTAAACGACGGGATTACCGCCCCAGTCGTATAATCTAATCGTGACGCAACAGTTCCTCCCGTTCCTAACAGCGTTATATTAGGGAGTTTCGTATTTTTAGGAAATATTTTTTCCGGAATTTTATAGTGTGCTTCTTTTTTACCAATTTTTTTTATTTCAATAATATTAGAAGCTTTAATTCCAATATTGTAATTATTTTCTAATTTGATTTCAATATAATCAGGGTCTGAATATTCGTTTCTAGGCAATATTATTCCTTCGTATTCTCCACTCTTGGTTTTAATATGCAATATATCCCAAATATTAATCCCATTTTTTGCTAGTATGTCTTTTCCTTTACCTTTGTAACCCATTAAGCTTTCTGCCAATTATTTCAACTCCTTTAATTTTTTTTGTAGAATATTTTTTAATTCTTCAGAAACTATTTTTCCATCTATTTTTCCTCTAACTCTTTTCATAACTTCTCCCATTAATGGGCCAGTTGCTCTCATTTCTTTTTCTTTTATGAGGTCTAAGGCATTGTTCACGATTTCATTAATAATCTTTTTGAGATCTTCGATTGATATCACTTTAATTTTTAATTTCTTTTTCACTTCTTCTATTGTAAGCTCTGGAGAATCTGCTTTTAAAGTCATTATTTCTTCAATAGCTTCCTTCCCAATTTCTTTCTTTTTCAAAAGGGTAAAAATATCTTTATAATCGGATTCAGTTATGTTATTAACATTCTTTCCGTCTCTTCTTAATGCGGTAACGGTTTCTAACAAAGTCGTAATTATTAAAGTTGGATTATCGGGATAAATTCCGACTAAATCGTTGAAGAGGTTCAAATTACCAATAAAAATTAATTCTTTAATCAATCGTTCTTCTATTTTATAATTTTTCGAGTAATTCTTAATTATAACCCATGGATATTCAGGAATAGTTTTTTTAACTTTTTTAATATCGTCATCAGTATTGATTATCGCTTGAGAATCAGTATCAGGATATAGTCTCGCACCTCCATGTAATTCTCTTAAAAATTCCGTATTTCCGTTCTCTAAAGCTCTTCGAGTTTCAGACGGGACTCCTTTAAAGGCGTGCTTAACTCTTTTAATGATAACATTTATGGCTTTGTCTAGTTCTTTTTTAGTTCCTAACACTAATACAAAACAATCCTCGTCTTTAGACTTTAATTGATTTTTAATCTTTTTAATATCATCGTCAGAAAATTTGTATTTTTTTAAATCTTCGTCGGAATGAATTAAACCTTTCAAACCTGAAATCGACTCCATTTTACTACTAACTTCAGTACCAAATCTATAATCTAGCATCAATTCTATTCCAAAAATACCTTTAAATCCCTTAAAGTTAAGACCAAATAATTTTTTTCCCGATTTAATTCCTTTTGCGATGAAGTTAGATTTAGTTTTACCCATTGGTTTAGTCAAATCAATAGGCTTATTAGGTAAATTAATTTCACTTAAATTTCTATTTCGTAATTCTTCTTTAATTTTAACAAGTTTTAATTGTCTTGATACTTCGTGGTTTATTAAAACAGGAATCCAATCTAATTTTTGTACCCCTTTAATTTCAATTCTAGTACCTTCCTTGATACTTACATTGATATCCTGTCGTATTGAACCTAGAACTTTTTTAACTTTAGTTGACCATAATAATAGTCCCAGTCTTTCAGCACACACTCTACATTCCTTTGGATTGGTTATGTCCGGCTTTGTTGTAATTTCTACTAAAGGAATTCCTAATCGATCTAGTCTAAAATAATTGGTTCTTTTCTCCGTTTTTATTTTTCTCGCAGCATCTTCTTCTAAGCATATAATATCAATTCCTATTTTTTTACCATTCTCTAATTCAACATACCCATCTTTTCCTAAAATCATTGTTCTCTGAAAACCACAGGGGACACTTCCATCGAGATAATTTTTTCTGCAAACATGCATTTCTTCGATAATATTTGCGTTAAGAAGTAATCCAATTTCGATTGCGATTTTTCTGGCTTCATCATTACATTCGAAGGGGGGAGTTTCATCTAATTCATAAGTACATATTACATCGTTATAACTTTCATATATAATATTCATACCTTTTTCGTATTCAGTGAGCATTGCCTCATCATATGTACCCATTTCACCCAAAACAGGCCTCATAAAGCGCTTTAAAGTAAAATCAGGTTCTCTTGTTCCTTGGAGTTCATTCGGACATCTGCAAAACAGCTTAGTTTTAGAGTCAATTTGTTGATGAATTTCGAGACCACACTTTAGACCTAATTTTTGATAATCATGTTCATTCATAATTGATCAAACATTCACTTATAAATTACAGAATATATAGTAACACGCGACAAAATTTATTTTTCAGGATCTATTTTGCCTTTTTGAATATCAAAACACCACTTGTTTTTACAACCTTTAAAACAGAAAACATGGTTTGGAGTAGGTTGACAAATATTTATGTGTGTTACTTTCGTTCTATTCATTGATTTTCCGCAATAATCACATTTCATTTTTTACACTTTTAAATTTTTATGGCTATAACTAAATACAATATCTAATCAGTTTTAATCATTATTTTTATTATGAATATTATTTTTTCAAAAAAAATTTGTTTAAATTAGTTATAAATACTAATTAAAAAAATTCGTTTCATACAGTTTTTTTGAGACATAAGGACCGTCTAGGGTGTATTCCATTTTATAAAACCAATCTCTTGCTCCGATACCTGAAATGACATCTAACTTTTTAGCATCAAAATCTTCTAAGGATATTTTTTCAGCTTGGTTTAATAGCAATTTACCATAACCTCTATGTTGTATTTGTGAAAATCCATTTGGCTTTAAATCTTTAGGCACTAACTCTCCAACGACTTTAATTTCTCTTACAATCAAAGTTTTTCCATCGTTTAATTCAGGTCTATGAGCTAATTCAGAAGGTTCTCTCAAGCGTAAATATCCCACTAAATAGTTCTCTTTTTTATTTTCGTAAGATAGAAATATTTCGTTGCCTTGAGAAGCTTCATAATCTAAACGGTATAATTTAATGTCGTCAAAAGAACTCTCATCTATGATTTTTTTTCTTTTACTTATCCCATATTCGCGACATCTAATACAATTACATTCGGCATTTAATTGTTTCAATCTTTCTTGAATGATTTGCCTTAAATTGCTTTTTTTACACCCAGCTTCTATCAAATATGCTGGTATGTCTCTCATAATTCTTTGAATTCTGACATAAGGGGGTACCTTTTGTTTTACATCTGCAATTAAGTTAATTAATTCGCCAAGAGAATACGGAGCATACTTTCCATTTATCCACCAATTATATAATTCAGTACCTTTAATTACTAAGCAAGGATAAATCTTTAACATATCTGGGCAGTAATCAGGATTACTGAATAAATTATCGAATGTTTCTAAATCTTTAGAATAATTAGATCCTGGTAAATTGGGCATCATGTGAGCGTTGACCTTTAAGCCAGCGTCTTTTGATATTCTAATAGCTTCAATGCTATCAGCCGTGGTATGACCCCTTTTTACTAACTCGTATATATCGTCGTAAACCGTTTGAATTCCAATTTCAACGCGAGTGGTTCCATAATTCAGCATTCTATCAATTTCTTTTTCTTTGCAATAATCAGGTCTAGTCTCAATTGTAATACCAATTACGCTTCTTTTGGATTTTTCGGCAATCATTTTAGCATCTTTTAAATTTTTAACTTTTTTATTGATTATTCCCTCTAAAGCACCTTTAATAAATTCTTCTTGATAGTCGAACTCTGTAGATAAAAAAGTTCCTCCTTGAATAACGAGGGAAATTTTATCTACATTATGCCCAATTGCTTCTAGATCTCTTATTCGAGATTGTACTTGCTCAAAGGGATCATAATTGCAGTTTACAGAGCGCATTGCTGAGGGTTCTCTACCAGTATAAGACTGTGCGACCTTGATTCCAGGTTGGGACGCTTCACCCGGACAATAAATACATTTTCCCGGACAAGGTAGAGGTTTAGTCATAATAGCAATTACGGAAACACCAGATAAAGTCCTAATTGCTCTTCTTTTTAAAAGTTTGGTAACTATTGACTTTTCTTTTTCTGAAGCATATGATAATATGGTAGCATTCTTAATTACCTTATTATAATTAAATATTTTACTGAAACGCCCTTTAATCTTAGTTATTTTATCCTTTGATACATTAGGATTCTTAATCAAGTAATTAATAACTTCCCTGGAAATTTTTTTCTCAATTTTAAAATCAGTTGTTTCATTCATCTTATTTAATTAAGGAAAGGAAGAATTAGAGAAAACTTTTTATATTCTAAATTTGTAGATATATTTCATAAAGTTAATATTTTGCGATTTAAATCGAGATTATATTGTAATCATTAAATAAATAAATTTAAATAAAAAATAAGATAATTAGAAATTTAAATTCTTTCTACTACTGTGGCAATACCAACGCCGCCTCCCCCGCACATCAACTGCAATCCGTATCGTTTATTATAATTGTTTAGGTAATGGACCATTTCGCCGAAATAAACAACTCCTGATGCCCCAATTGGATGTCCTATGGAAATAGCACCCCCAGTTGGGTTCTGTCTTGGATCGTCAAACTCATAGCCAAGGTCTTTACAAAAAGCGAGACATGGAGAAGCAAAAGCCTCATTTGGTTCTATGCAGTCTAGATCATCAACAGTTATGTCAGCGCGTTTTAAAGCTTTTCTACTCGCAGGTATAGGAGCGGTTAGCATGATTGTCACTTCATCTCCTGCAACAGCTGTAGATAATACACATGCCAGAGGTTTCAATCCTAATGACTCTGCTTTTTCTTCAGACATTAATAAAGTCGCAGCGGCTCCATCAACTATTTGTGACGAATTTCCCGCTGTGACTCTTCCATTCTTTCTACGAAACACTGGTTTGAGCGAACTTAACATTTGCCAACTTTTTTCCGGTTCATCTAAATATCCAGTTCGCACGGTTTGATCTTTTGTTACAGTAACTGTTTCTTGTTTTTGTTTGCCAGTTTCCTCATCTTTTATAGGTTGCATTTGTTCATCAGTATATTTCTTCAAATAAGATACTGGAACAACTCTTTTAAAATACTCATCTTCTTTTCGCATCGCTTTAGTTGCTTTCACATGCGACCACGCACCAAATTCGTCTAAATCTTTGCGGGTTAACCCATAACGATCACAAATCATCTCAGCTGAAACTCCTTGTGGTACAAATATTTTCATAAAATCTTGCATTTTTTGGGACCAAATAACCGGGTATTTTTTTACTTGAGTCACAATCTCAAATGTAATTCCCATCCGGTAATGAGTCATTGATTCTACACCCGCAGCAATCATCATTTCACCATCACCAACCTTTATTGCATTTGCGCATGTGTTTATCGCCTGAAGTCCTGCATTACAATATCTATCCACTGTTGCTCCTGCAATTTCTATGGGCAAGCCAGCCATTATAACTGCTACTCTTCCAATATTGCCTCCTTGCTCACCTATTTGTGATAAACACCCTACATGACAATCTTCAATTTCGCTTGGATCGAAGTCTGAACATTTATCTTTCGTCCTTTCAATTAGCTTTTGTAGCACTGTTATTAATAAATCTTGTGCCGAACACTCTCTAAAAGCACCCCCCAATTTTCCCATCTGCTTTCTGCTTGATTTTCCAATTGGAGTTCTTATAGCATCTACAACCACACATTCTTTTAATTCTCTCATTTAAATCAACATTTTTTTTAAAATTAATATTTAAAATCATATATTTAAAATATTTCTAAGTAAATCTTAATTATTATATCAGTATAAAGTCTTTATAAATTGATTGATATTTTCGTAAAATCAATTAATTCATCATTAATGTTCAAGTTTTTCAAAATATCCTCTGCCTCACTTATCATTTTATTTATCATTTCCTCGACCGTTATCATTTTATCGGTTTTTGGGATTGCCATAGACATGTCGGTGTATTGTGGTCTGTTAGACTTGAAATGTAAAACTTTCTCAATAAAATCTGGATCAAAACAATTTGCATTAATTATTTGTCTTTTCCAGACTTCGGGAATTGGACTTTCAATAGTAGGGAGGAAAGCAGTACACATGTGAACAGCCTGAGCACCTAAGATTAAAGCAGCTAACATTCCCTTACCATCACTAATCCCGCCAGATGCTATGAATGGTTTTTTTAATAACATATTGGCATTAATTAAATTTATCAATAATGTGTTTTGTTGAGGATTCTTCAATCCACCTCCTTCAAGTCCCGTTAAAATTATTGCGTCAACATCCATTTTTTCCGCCGATAAAGCATGTCTCATCGTGGTGGCTTTATGAATCCAGATCATTTCTTTTTCTTTTATTTTCTTCCCTAAGTATTCAGCTCTGAAAGCTGCTGTTATTATGGTAATTATACCCTCCTCTTCTGCTATATCTAGATATTGAAAAAATGGGTGTCCGGGTTTAACATTACTATCCACGGAGAAATTAATACCAAATGGATTATTTGAAATTTTTTTAACATGCTGAATTGCATTTTTGAACTCATCGTTACTTTCATAAGCACTAGCTGTGAGAATACCCACTCCACCAGCTTTACTTATAGCCGCAGCCAAATCCTTATTATCGTAGCCAGCGAAGGCACCTAAAATAATAGGATACTGACAACCGATCATTTCGGTAATAGCTGTTTTCCATTTCAAATTTAACACTTAAAATCATTAATGTTTAATCTAAAGATATTTTCTTTCCTGAAAAATCTCTTTTATTTACTCCAAAATCTTGTATTTTCTTTAGATATTCTGAACTAAATACAGGTCCATCTTTACAAACTAATAGACCAAGAGGATCTAAAGCACACAGACCACATAGTCCACAGCCACATCTCATAATTCGCTCAAGACTAGCTTGTAATTCGATATTTTTTTTTTCACATATTTGCATAATCTTGAACATCATTTTTTCCGGGCCACATGTGTAAGCTATAGCTTGTGCTAATTCCTCTTGTTTGTATTTCTCTAATATTTTTTCGAATATTTCGGACGCAGTTCCTTCTAAACCATAACTACCATCATCAGTACAAAAGTGAAATTCGGGAGAACCCTCATTGTATACTTGGAATTCGTCCATATACATCAAGTTAATATCTGTTTTAGCCCCTTCGATAATTGTATATTTAAAATTCCCTTTTTTTAGTACAGCAGAGAGAGATTTTAACGCAGCCATTCCAATCCCACCTCCAATCAAGAAAATCTTTTTATGATTATTTTCTGGAAGTTTAAAATGATTACCTAAGGGGCCTCTCACACCTATATAATCTCCAATTTTTAAGTTATGGATGGCATTTGTGCATTCTCCTACGTTTTTAACAGTTATAGCCCAATTTCCATTATCATCGTAAGCAGATATTGACATAGGAACTTCATCTACTCCGGGTACCCATATCATAAGAAATTGTCCTGGTTTAGGGTGTATATAATTTTCAGAATTACCTTTTTTCGCATTAAAAATGATGGTTTTAATCCCCTCGCATTCATTGAGAATTCTATGAATTTTTACAGTTCTTATGACATTCTTAGTCAAAATCAGGCACCTCTTGAGTTATAAATTGATGAGTTAAACCTTTTATTTCGCTTATAGAATTATGTTCGTTATTCTTAAGGTATCTAATTAGTTCTTTATTAATTTCAGTAAAAATTTCGGTACCGGTATATAATGCAGTACCGATTTGTACCAATGAGGCTCCAGCAAGAAAAAATTCTACTACATCTTGCCAAGAATCTATTCCTCCACAACCTATTATAGGGATTTTCAAGATTTTATACAAGTCATAAACTTTCTTCACAGCTATAGGATGTATTGCCTTCCCAGAAAGCCCTCCACTTCCATGAGACAATATAGGTCTTTTTGTATTCACATCGATTTTCATTGCACTTACGGTATTTATCGCAACAACAGCATCAGCACCTCCTTTTTCTGCAGCAATACCAATTTCTCCAATATTTGTCACATTGGGATTCAATTTTATAAAAAGGGGAACAGTTAGTTTTTCTTTCAGAAATTTCACAAATGTATAAGTCAAGTCTTTATCAATTCCAATGGAAGAGACTTCTGCATGGGGGCAAGAGATATTAATTTCAATTGCATCTGCACCTGCTTTTTCAGCTTTAGCTGCAACATCAAGATAAACTTCTTTGGTATCTCCAAAAACACTCACGATTAATGGAATATTATACTTCTTAATTTCTTTTATTTCTGGAATGAAATTATCTATGCCCGGATTGCCGAGTCCAACCGCGTTCATGAAAGTGCCAGGATAGATTTCAATGATAGACGGGTTTTTGTAGCCTTTTCTTGGTTTTGGGCCTATTGATTTCGTCGTAACGGCACCGGCACCAGCATCCATTACTCTCTTCATTGAAGAAAAAGAGACTCCTAAAATTCCAGAAGCCAAAATTATTGGAGATTTTAGATTTAAACCAGAAATATTTGTTTCTAGCATTTTTTAAAAGAAAATAATGCTTATTATTTTATAATCATTTTTATTAAAGAAATTTTAATCCCGATATAAATAGTTTGATTTGAAAAATGAAGAGTTACATCGTGGATACTCTGTGTGGAATATTTGCTCTCGATGAAAGTGGTAACATTGTGAGTTTTAGAGACTTTGACGACGATGATCAAAAAATCTTGGATTTTTATGAAACTCTCGAAAAAGGGTTATTATTAAAAGAATACGAAGATCTTCTTTCAGAATTAAAATTAGCTGGTTTTTCTGAATACGCTTTTGATAATAAAAATATAGAATTACTCACTTCAGAAAAGTTAGGATATAAAACTTTCTTGGAGAGCGAATCCTTAGAATTCAAAAATTTTCGATTAAATTTAACGGAACAATTAAAAAAAATTGGCTTATCTAAATCTCGCAATGATATTTTAGCAAAATATAAAAGAATTAACGAAGAACTAATTAGAAAAAAAGTCAGTCAAATTGGGGGACAAAGTGATTTAACGATCATTCAAATTATTGAAACATTAGAGATATTAAAGAAATCAATAAATTTATTCTCAATGCGTCTCAGGGAATGGTACGGATTACATTTTCCCGAATTGACAGATAAGGTTATTTCGGATGATATTCTTTTAGCGAAAATGATTTCAATATTAGGCAATAGAGAAAATTATACTATTAAAAATATAAGAGATAAATTTAGTTTAAATGAAAATCTTATAGAAAATATATTTATAAGAGCTTCTCAATCAATGGGAGCAGATATCGATCTAACTATGGTGAAAGGTTATAGTAATCAGATTTTATCTTTAGATTCTTATAGAAAAGACTTAGAGGGTCATTTGGACGATTTAATTGAAAAAACAGCACCTAATTTAAGGGCTCTTGTAGGTCCGTTGATAGGAGCGAAGTTGATTGCCAAAGCAGGGAGTTTAAAACGATTAGCATTCATGCCAGCGTCTAGAATTCAGTTATTAGGGGCTGAGAGAGCGCTATATAGGTTTCTTAAAACAGGAGGTAAAGATAAAAGACCTAAACACGGTTTAATATTTCAATGGAATCAAATTAGGAGCAGTAATGTAAATATTAGGGGTAATATCAGTCGTTTAATTTCTGGAAAAATTGGGATCGCTTCAAAAGTAGATTATTTTGGTGGCGAATTTATAGGAGATGTTTTAACACAAAAAGTAATAGAAAAAATAGAAGAAATAAAGAGAAAACATCCTAAGTATCCAAAAAAAATCCAACCAAAAAGAGGAAAACAAAAAAGAAAAAACCAGAAAAAAAGAAAGAAATAGATGGTAAACCAAAAAATGAGCGAAATAGAGATTAGAAGTCACCCGAAATTCTACGAAGTTTACATTTCAGGATCCCATGATAAACCTAAACTTTATTCTAAAAACTTAATACCCGGAAGTAAAATATCTAACGAGAAATTGATCAATTATAAAGGGATTGAATATAGAGAATGGGATCCATATAGGAGTAAGTTAGCTGCT
Source organism: Promethearchaeota archaeon (assembly GCA_030605085.1). The sequence continues at coordinate 47,208 of JAUWBH010000001.1, forward strand.
TTAATATTGGAAAAACCTTTTACAAATTTTCTTTCAAATAAAATGAATTGCTTATATTTAGGAGCAGCCTCTGGGACTACAATCTCACATCTTTCAGATATTCTTAGGGAAGGAGTGATTTACGGCGTTGAATTTGCAGGACGAATAATAAGACAATTAATTCAAAATATATCCAACAGACCAAACATAATCTCAATCTTTGGTGACGCTCGGTATCCTGAAAGTTATGCGAACTCAATTTTTACGGATATTGATGTAATTTATCAAGATGTAGCTCAACCAACTCAAGCAGAAATTGCGATTTCTAACGGAAATTACTATCTAAAAGATGGTGGTCTCATTATCATCGCTATTAAATCTCAATCAATTGATAGCATTGTAAAATCTGAAAAGATTTATGAGAGAGAAAAAAATATTTTTGAAAACGCTGGATACGATATAGTTGAAAGCATAAATATAGATAAATATGCTGCTAATCATATTGTTTTAATCGTTCAAAAAACACTGAAATAAATTACTAGAAGAAAAATAATTATTTTAAGTAATCAGTAATTTTTTTACTTCCTACTTCCTCGTTCAAGATTTTCTTAGTTGTAATCCATGTTTTACGAGCAAATTTCGGGGCTTTTTTGTTTTTTTTGACCCAATCTCGAAGAAAATCTGTAGTTCTTTTATCAGAGGGATAGCCGGACCCAATATCTCCAAATCTCTGTTTTAAATCATCAATTAATGAATCTCGTTTGTCTTTTGCAATTATTGATCCTGCTGAGACTATTGGATAAATATCATCTGCTCTATGTTTAGAAATTATTTTTTTTGTCTTATAATCTAAAAGATTTTTTATTGATTCTCCAAATCTTTCTTCGTTAACATCAGCAGCGTCTAAATAAACAATATCAGGCTTTAATTTGTTTACAATTTTTGCCATTTTTAATACTTCAAGTTGATTCATGGTAATCTTATTTTTTACTCTTTCATCAATTTCTTGTGCTGATACCACAATAATTTCGTATGAATGACAGTTTTCTTTTATTAAGCTGGCTAATTTCTGCCTCTTTTTCGCAGACAATTTTTTAGAGTCTTTAACTCCAATTTCAGATAAATAATTCAATTTAAATTTTGTAAAACAAACGCCACATAAAACCATTGGCCCTAAAACTGGGCCTCTACCCGCCTCATCGATTCCACACAATAATTCTATGGAATTATTTTCAATTTTCTTTGAAGATTTCAACGAAGTCCTCCTCGTTTTCCATATTTTCTAAATTTTTCGTCTTAACTATAGGGATCTGAATTTTTTTAAAAATGTCTGGAATTTTAAAATCATCATTTACTATAAAAAGAGCGTGCTTATGAAACAATTCAGCAAATTTCATAAGATGATTGATGTTTATTTTAGTTATTTTATCATTTTCATTTTCATGTGAAACGCCTGAGAAAAGAGGATAAAAATTATCTTCATATTTTTCACTTAGAAGGAAATTCTTGGAAGATAGAGATAACTTAAATGGTACTTGTCCTTTTTTATACCAAACTGTAGACATACCGATATGTTTAAAAATATCTTGAAGATTAATTTCGAAATCTGTTAAATCTTTTCCTTCAGAATCGTACTCGTGGTCAAATTGGACCTTTATCTGCCACTCAAATAAATTAATATTACGGAATATTGATTTATCTTCAAGTATTTCAATTATCTTTTTGGCAATTTTTTGTGAAGGGCGCATGCTTTCGTTTTCGTAAGAACAAATAGTTCTTTTTGTAACTCCAAGTTGTTCGGAGATCTCTTTTCTGGAAATATTTTTTTGCTCTCTCAATGTTTTCATTAGATTTCCATCCAAAAAAAGAACATTTCCTCCTTTCCTACTAAGAATATAAGGATAAATACCATTAACTAATGTATTCTTTAGTGTCCTAAGTGATATAAAAGGTAACCCTTCTCTAATATAAATTGCATTATCTTCTAACTTTTGATATCGATTCTTAATTCCTATTAATATTGGCTTAGAATTTAACAATAAGGATAAAGATTTAATACTTTTTATTACATTATCGTTTAAATTGTCGATGTTAGGAAACAATTTAACGAGGAAAACATCGTTATCTTTTTTAATTAAAGAGTCAAAGCAATATTTACCCTTTTTTGAAGCTGTAGTTTCAAAAACAAATGTTTCGAACTGAGCTTCTTTTAACAATAAATCGATTCTTTTTTTAATGTTTTCGATTGTCAATTTCCTAATAGAAAAAAACAAAATATTATTTAAAATTTATTTTTTTTCCCAATTTCAGATAACGAAATTTAATATTTTTGTAGAAAGATTTTTTTTAAATTAGATCTTAAGTTTTGCATTTTTTTATAAAAAATACTGAAGATCTTAATTCTATTAATTTAATATCTAAACTATTCATATTTTAGAGATAAAAGCGTAAAATTTTGTAAATTTTGAAAATCTTTCTTATATCGAAGCACTAAAATGAGATAAAAAAAAAGTTGATTATATTATTCAATACTTCATTATCCTTAATATTTGCCCTATTTTAATATCTAAACCTTTCTCAATTCAGAGATACATGCATAAAATTATGAAAAATTTGAACTTTTTCTTCATATAGGAGCCCAATTTTATAAAAGAAAGATATAAGGAAAAAAGTGAATTAGAACGTTCAATATGTTATTATTTCTGAAAATTCTGACGCATTAACATTAAAATCTTTATTTTTTCAAATAACAAGTTATAGCATATTATTTTTAAGCAATACATACTTTTAAAGGAAAGATTTTAACTATTAAGAAAACTTGGAAAAATCTTGATGTTAAGCTTTAAAATTCCAGTTATCTTTTAAATGTACAATTCCTTACTAAAATTATTAAAATTATTAATAATTACAAATTACAAAACTTAAGTTAGATTCATTAATTTAAAAATATAGATAAAACAACGATTTAAATAAATAAAAAGTTGATTAAATGTTAAAAATTGATAAATCAAACGCGCTTCCTATCGAAAAAAGCGATTTCCCAGAGCTAGTCGAAAGAAAAGGGGTAGGACACCCCGATTCTGTTTGTGATGCTGCTGCTGATATGTGTTCTAGAATGCTTTGTCTGTACTATTTTGAACATTTTGGTCGTTATTATCACCATAATGTTGATAAAGCAGCCCTTGTGGGCGGAATCTCTAAACCAGAATTTGGGGGAGGCATTATCCTTGAGCCAGAATATTTCCTTATAGTAGGGCGAGCAATCAACCAGATTATGAGAGAGAATAAGTTAGAATACATTCCCGTAGCTACTATCTGTCTAGATGCGTGCAGACAAACTGTATCGAACATTTTTAGAAATTTGGATTTGGCTAAACATATGCAATTTGATTACGCAGTTAGACCAGGATCTATAGATTTAACGGGAGTATTTGAAGAATCAGATGATATTGAGCAAGTTCCTTTAGCGAACGACACTAGTTTTGGTGTTGGATACGCACCATTATCTGATGTCGAAAAGATTACTCTTGAAGCAGAAAGATTGTTAAATTCGGATGCTTTTAAAGATAAATGCCCAGGTTCCGGAGAGGATCTGAAGGTAATGACAACAAGGATAAAAAATGAGGTAGACATTACTCTTTGCTGTGCTATGGTTAGCAAATATATTAACAATAAAGATGAATACATAAATTACACTAATCAAATGAAAGATGCGGTTTTAGATCTTGCGGCTAAGATAATACCTGAGAAAGAAGTTTCTTGTTCGATAAATGTGGGAGATAATATTGAAAAAGGCATATTATATTTAACAATTACCGGTACATCGGCTGAAGCGGGAGATGACGGTGAAGTAGGGAGAGGGAATAGAAGCAACGGTTTGATAATTCCATGTCGCCTTATGAGCTTAGAAGCCGTATGCGGAAAAAATCCAATTAATCATGTCGGTAAAATCTATAATGTCCTTTCCACAAACATGGCTCGAGAGATCGTAGAAAGAGGGCAAGGGGATATTATTGAATGTTATGTAAAATTATTATCCCAAATTGGAAGAGCAATCACTGATCCTTGGGTTAATTCAATAAGTTTGATTACAGCTGATAACATTAACTTTGCAAGCGTGGAAAGAATAGCTAAAGAAGTTTCTGAAGAAAAGTTAGGTAAAAGAAACATAATCAATTTAAGAGAGCGACTTATTGCGGGTAAAGAACAAGTTTTTTAATCGTTCATTTTTAAAAAGTAAAATTTTTTCTTTTTAATTCTTTTTTTTAATTATATATATGTGAATTTCAAATCTATTAAAATCAAGTTTATGTGAGAATAAATTGAGCTTAGATAAATGGATAAAACCTGAAAAGAAAAAGAAAGATACTGAGAAAAAACCAGAACTAAAAAAAAAAGAGACTATTAAGAAAAAGGTTCAACCCAAAACTTTGAGCAATGAAACTTCTTCGATAGAATCGTCTGTAAAATCGTCAACAAAATATCCTAAATATACTCTTATTTGTCCTAAATGTAAATTCCAGAAAATTTTAAGAAAAAAAGTATTAAATGAGAGAGACAAGATTTGTAGGCATTGTAAAAATACAATGAACATAAAAAAAGTCTGAGAGAATTGAATATCTTTGAAATTCTAAAAAAAAATGACTATTATTATGCTTGTACTTTTTTTATAATAGTTTTCTTTCTTTCAAAAAGTTCTTTTTGTTTCTCAATTAACACATTATCATCAAGAATAATTTTATTGAGTTCTTCCTCACACATAGGTTTTAAGTAATTTTTAAACGCATCTTTGTTATGTACTAATGTCTTCAATTCTCGAAGAAAAAACATTCCTTCTGGAGGTCTTAGTGGGCTATTTATGACACTTTCTCTTTTTATTCTTTCAATTCCTTTTGAAGATTCTCCTGTTGGTGGTGCTGACATAGTCCTTAACGATAATTTTTTTAATGCAATGTTAACTTCTTTTAACTGGTTTTCTACTTTTTTCAGTCTCTCATAGCCATCTTTTATCATAAAATTTATTGAATCCTTTTCAAGACTAGTATTTACGATATTTAGATTTTCTTCTATTCCGTAGGGAAATTTAGGAGGAGGTTTTGGAAAATCTTGATCATCATATTCTTTGTAATGGATCTTTGGGATTTTCTTTTTAATTTTATTACTTTTAATATTATTTTTATCGTAAATTATTTCCTGTTTGAAGGCTTTACTTATATCTTTCACCGGGTTAAGGCTATAGTTATTGAGATCAATGCCATAATCGTCAGTTAAAGAGATTTCAGACATTTGAAACTTTTTATTAATTGAAATTCTTTTTTTAGGTCCTGAATGTAAGAAAATAGTTAAACACTCAATATTTATCTCAAGGTCATCCGGATCGCAGGGTTCATCTAATTCAATTGAAAATGCCAGAGCGTCATAAGAAAAATACAACTCTTTAATTGAGACTAAAAAAGGCATCTCTCCATAATAATTCTCATTTTTAAAAGTTTTAGAGATATTAAATTGGAGATTTAAGCTTCTTACTGTGTCTGGAAGGTATTCTGATTTTTCTGAGTTATCTTTTTTAAATTCAAAAATTAATTTTTTTTGTTCGTCCCAATTAACTTGATCAAGTTCCATCTTCTATTCTAAAACCTCATTTCTCAAATTTTAAAATCTCCACTAACTCAAGACAGTATAATTCTATTAAATTTTTATGTTATCATCAAGAGATTTAAGTTTTTAGTTTTGCTAATATTTGTTAGATTCAAATTTTTTTTTTTTTTTACCATGTAAACTATTAGTCATCTTCCAAATATAAATTGAAGAGAGTGTCGGTTTTATAATTCTCATATTTCTTTTCTAAAACTTAGAATTCAAGTCTTATTACCTAATTATTTAATTATCCAATAAAAGTAGTAAAATTAAGAAATTTGGTTATAATATATTGTAAGAAGTCTAAATGAGGATCATAAATTTTTCCTTAATTTATACTAATCTAAATTAGGTTTTCTTGGAAGATTTCTTAGATCAAATTTTGATTCACAATTAGGACAAGTATCTTTCTTTTTCTTATATTTTAAAATAAGATATATAATAAATCCTATTCCAGTTAGTACAAGAAAACAAAGAAACTCGTGATATATATCATTGAAACTTTTACGTTGAAGCTCTACTTCACATTCACATGTTTCGCAGTAAACTATTATCTTTTTTCCCATATATATCATTAATTCTTATTATATGAAAGATGATAGTAAATCAATCCTCTTTTTTTTTCTTGCCCGTCAATATGTCCCATGTGCTCCCAACACCTAAATTTTTTAATTTTTCTCGCTCATTTTCAATTTCTTTTTCGTCTACTTCTTCGTCTTCACTCATATTAGATACCAATTAAATTAATTGTGTAATAAAAAAAAAAATTTCCTTTAGTATTTTAAGTATATAAAAATTTATATTTTAAATTTTATATTTAATAAAAAATGAAGATTTTATTAAAATTAAAGATTGATTTTAAAGTAGAACATAAAAAAGGGAAAATTAATGTCAAAATGTTATCATTGCGGAGAGGAAATTATAGGAGAACCTTTTCATTGTAATGAATGTGGTCAAGATTATTGTTATTTGCATAAAGAACCACTAAATCACGAATGTAATATTGTAAAAGAGAGCCTAAATATTGAGCAAGTTCAACCATCGAGACCAACTTATACTGAAATACCTTCTAACCAACAACTATACTCAGATAGTTCTGTAGTGCGTGGAACAACAGATGGTTCATTTGTATGGTACCGTCAAGAAAGTTCCATTCCTGAAAATGCATTTGATCCCGATTCTGGCATAGAATTTAAAGGAATTTTATTACCTCACAAATCAGAATCTTTACATTTATTAATTGGAGCAACTCTAATTTTTTTAATAGGCTTAATGGGTTTTTACAGCACGACCTTAATTACTTTAGGTTATGGGTGGGCTATATTTATGTTGGCAGGTTTCTATACAACAGCATTTTTATTTCACGAGTTTGGCCATCGGCAGGTAGCGAAACATTTCGGATTTCAAACAAAATTCCGGCTTCTTACATTTGGAATGATTCTGACAGCTTTTAGTTTATTGATAGGAATAGTCACTTTAGTATTAGGGTCAATGCCTATTCCAACTTTGGCGCTACCTGGAGCGGTAGTAGTTTTAGGTTTAGAAAAGGTAGATAGAAAGACAGGATTGTGTAAAGCTGCGGGTCCTATAATTAATTTAGTATATGGAGCAATTCTTTTACTGGCATCTTTTATCGTTCCAACATATCCATTGAATATCTTTATTGCGTATGCTGCCGCTTTAAATTTCATGTTAGGAGCATTTAATATGATTCCTATTGGCATTTTAGATGGAAGAAATATATGGCAATGGAACAAAATCTTATATTTAATCTTATTTGCTTTATTAATAGGTTTACTGGTTGTTACCTATGCTAATATCCTCGCACCAACAGAAACGAACATATACGTTCCGAAAGAATGGAAGTCTTCTGCCAGTTAGCATATTTAAAAAATAATTTTTAATATTTCAATTTTTTTTTAGAATATATACTTTTTATTTAATCGTTGCTATGAAAATAATCGTGATCTTAAAGGAACAAGCCTGTCTTTAAGCGTTCCTTTAATTTTAAAAAATCGAAACGTTTAACAAAAAGAATTTATAACTTTGTTTTTTATATTATTTTATAAATTTTAAAATATACTTTTAAACTGTTCATACAAAAAAATTATCTTTTTATATCCTTAAAAAAATAATAAAAAGAATTATAAAACCTCCTGGTTGATAAATTGTGACATTTTGCGAACATTGTGGAGAAAAAATTGGGTATTTGCCATTTAAATGCAAATACTGTGGTGGGACTTACTGTAAAAAACATAGATTACCAGAAAATCATGATTGTTCTTTTGAATTAAAGCACGTACCAGTTGTGCCAACCACAACAAGAGATGCCCGTCCCCGCTATCAAGACGCGACATCAGAAAGAGATTACGAATATAAAATGGAAAAGCAAAGAAGGAGGTACCTTAAACAACGAGAACGTCAAATGAAACGAGCGGCTAGAGGTATGGATAGTAGTTTACCAGGAACGGGACAAGCTAAAGGGACAAACATTATAATTATTATGATTGTTATCTTTTCTATAACGACAACTATTTTAGCTATTTTTGGATTATCACACCTTATCGCGTTTAGTCTTTGGGGCGTATTAAATTTATTTTTATGGACGATAATTACAGCACTTTTTATAAGCTATTCAGCAAGTCTTTTTGGTCTTTTTTTCCTATTAATTTTAATAATGTTCCTTTACAATATTGCGAAAAACATTGAAATAAGATTTGGAACGAAATTCTTAATAGGATTATACATATTTTGCGCTGCTTTTACAGCATTATTTTATATTTTAATTAGATTACTATTGGGACCTATTTATCCGATTGGTATAATTATTATCCCTGTAGGTTTAGCTACTGGAGCAATAATAGGGCTCATATCATTCATAGTATATTTCAATCCAAATAGAGAAATGATGATGTTCTGTTATTTTGTTCCGTTAAAAATGAAAGGAAAAACCCTTTTGATTGTGTTAATTTTGTTTAGATTAATTCCAAAACTTCTTTTTGGATATTTTTATGGTCCAATCCAATATTGTTACTATTTTCCGGATTTAGGAGGAATGATAGGGGCCTATATAGTATTTCGTAGTAAATATAAATCTCGATAACTGTTATTTTGATTTAAATCCGTAAAAAATATCAAGGAAAATAATTTTTATTTTATATCTTTAAAACATGATAATCATTAATTGGTAAAAGAAAATGCCGGAAAATGAGGAAATTTCTAGAATTGTCGAATTAAACGAGGATTTAATAGAAAACAACGAAAAATTAGCCGCTCAAAACAACGCAATTTTAAAGAAACACAGTATTAAATCTTTTGATGTTGTAGGGGCAATTGGCGCAGGAAAGACGGCAATTTTGGAAAAAATTGTAGAGACAATTTCAAAGAAGAGTCGAGTTCTTGTTATAAATGGAGATGTAGCAACTAGAGTGGATGCAGATAGAATTGAACAACACGGAGCAAAATCGATTCAAATTAATACAGGACGAGAATGCGCTTTAAATGCATATCACATTTCACAAGTTATAAAAAATATTGATTTAAGCGAATACGATATACTTTTCATCGAAAATGTGGGGAATCTGATCTGTCCTTCTGATTTCATATTAGGTGCTGAAAAACGAATAATCGTAGTTTCAATAACAGAAGGAGGTCATGTTGTTCGAAAACACCCTATGTTATTCAAATTTTCTGATATTACTGTGATTAATAAAGTTGATTTAAAGGAATATCTTGATGTAGACATAGATGAGATGGTTAGAGATGCTGAAGAAATTAATCCAAATCTTAAAATATTTACGACAAGTGCGAAAACAGGAGAAAAAATGTCTGACCTTATTAAAGCATTAGAAATTTAAAAATCTTTTATATTCTTTTTGTTTTATATCTTTAGATTTAAGATTCAGGTATTAAATTTCTAAATTTTAATAAATTGGAAGTTTTAATATTTTCTAAATCCTCAAAACTTAAACCAGCGTCTCTAAATAGTTTTTCAAAAAAAATCTTACAATTGCGTAACCCTTGGGATGGTCTTGCTACTGAGTATACTTCCCAACTTTTAAATCCAAATTCATTTACATATATCCAATAAAGTTTACTATCCAATAGAGTTTCTATAAAATCTACACTCGTTAAAAGTTCAATCGTCCTTTTTCTTCGATATTTTTTAACAGCGTCTGTATAAGTATCAGCAAATTCTTTTTGGAATATAGAAGTTCGATCTTTTTTTTTCCAAGATGCTTGAAATGATATTTTGTTTTTATATCCTAGTTTTTTAGAAATTCTTTCCATACCTATATCTTTTACGAACCACTCGATCCATGTGTCTATAGGTATTCTTTTAACTTTTTTATTATCTCCAAGTTCTTCTAGCAATTCTTTAGCGATTTGTTCTAAATTTTCCCATTTAAAACCTTCATTACTCATTGCTAACCTCAAATTGGTAATACTGAGTTCGAAAAACCATTTCTTAAAGTTTTTCTTACTTTTATAAGAAGGATGACGACGAAGAGTGGTAGCAATACTCTGCCAATCGAAATTTTCCTTGTTTTCTAATAACTTTTGGAAGACGGGTTTAAAAAACAATTCTAATGCGTCATCCCAACTCTTCCAAAATTTCACAATCCTAGAATAAATAGTTCTAGAATGAATTTTTATATGATAACACTCTTTAAGCATTTCATTTATTTGTGGTCCATCATAACCTAATGAAAGTAAAAATACAATATCATATATTGGTAAAGATATGTGTCCGAGTCTTGTAGCAAAAGCAATCATATTGAGTCCTTTTGGATTCAGAGTGCCTTGAACAAGCTTACCACCTATTAAACGAGTGTAATTTTTTATCCACCAGACTTCTCGATCTTTTGTTGTTTCATAATTCCTGTGAACTTCGATAACTTCCATATTAAAATATGTTCCATAAAGCTTTTTAGCAATTTCTATTATAACTTTTTTAACTTGCCATTTATCTTTCCCTAGTATATTTTTTCTGATAAAATCATTTAAAGGTGATATTGTTGAGTCATATGTTTTATTACTTCTAAGAAAATTTTCTATTGCTATTAAAATCACATGTTCTATCATTCTACTAGGCATTTCATAATTCTTCATGTATGAATCTATCGCATCATGTACATGCTCGGAAAATCTTTCAAATTTTGTCTTCCATGTACGACCTATATAAATTGGTTCTATTAAATCTAGAAAAACTTTCATTGGTTTTATATATTTAATACTATATATTATACCACCATATTTTATATCATTTTGATCTGAGAGTTTATCAAACCCCTCTTGACCTTTTGAGAGATAAAAATTTCCATCTATCATTTTTTGAAGGTGTTGTTTGTTCTTAATATATCGAGGGAGGTCACTTTCTTCCATAAGTTTTTGAAGTACATAAGTTGCAGCTATAAAGGCTATGATTCTAACCTCAGATGTGTATTCCAGTTGAGCTAGCTTGTTAAACATTTTAAGACTGATATCTTTTTTATTAGCCAACTCATTGAGCAAGTATACACGGTTCGATTTAGAACTTTCTTTATTTTTAATTATTTGGAATATTTGTTCGTTTTTTTTACCTAATAATGATTTCAATTCTTTAGAAGGAAGTTCACTTAATATCGGTAAGGAATCAATATTATTATGTTCCTGACTCATAATCGGTTCTATTTCATTTGAATCTAATTCTTCATTGTTATTCTCTCCATTAAACTCGTCGTTATTATTATTTTTCATCGTATCTTTTTCTATAAGTTTCTTATTATACTCCTCGATTTTTTCGTTTAACATTAATTGGCTAATGGGTTCGCACGATAAAGTTGCTTTGGGTATCCACTTATGTTTTAAATTCGCATCCCAATTTCTTAGTAAATCCTCTCCTATAAAGCGTATGTAGTTAGTAGAGGGAATTCTTCCGCATTTGCCTTCAATTAGATCGAACACTATAAATCTACTTTATCATTATATTTAAATATATTAGAAATTTCACGAGAATTGAAAACGATCTATTGGATACTTACAAATACTAATACTATGGGAAAAGAAATTAAACCACCATTCCTTTTTGAAAAACAAAAGGAAATGCTACTATTCAATAATAATGTCCTATTAGATTATGGTTTATTCCCTACAGAACCATTTATTGTATTTGTTGAAGGAGGAACTGAATACGATATTTTAAACGCTTATAAGAGACGAAGGTTTGGATTTGAAAATTTGGGTTTTGTAAATTTTAAAGGAACGGGAAACTTGAGGGATACTATTCAAAATATTAGTAATTACTTCAAAAATCGTCTCTCTTTTATCCTTCTTGATTATGAAACCCCAGAACATTATGAGAATATAAAAATGATTCTTATCAATCATTGAATTAGTCTTGAAGAGGATGTTCATTTTTTCATTCCCGATTTTGTAACAGAAAATTTTACAGTTAAACAAGTTCTAGAGTCTTATTTAAAATGGTTGGATAATAAAAATTTTTCTTTAAGAGAGGATGATAAAATTGATTTAATCTCTCAATTAGAATACGCAAAAGAAATTAGGAAACAAATCGCAAAAGATACCTACAAACCGATTAGTTATAAAGGTGACATTCGATTTGAGCACATTTTAATAAATAATTCTTTAAAGCTTTTTCATAATGAATTAATTAAATCATATTCTAAAAAAAATAATTTTGATAAAAAAGGAAGAAAGTTTTCACAGAAATTTAAGGCAGAACTCTGTCCGTTCCTTACTGATATTGTTATAAAGTGGTTTAGTAAAGATGAACGCTCAGATTTTTCATTTGAAACTGCACTTTTACCATTCTATAAAAAAACGGAAGAATATAAATTAAAACTAATGAAGAAAAAATTTCAATATTCTCCCTATAAATTTTTTTATTAGAAATAGTTATATATTCCATATATCTAAATAAATATTTAGGTTAAATTTACAACAAATGCAAAAACTGGAGAACATATTTCCGAACTTATAGAAGCTTTAAAAATTTAAATTATTAAACTAAGAATTATATGAGAAGAAAATAAATAATTACATAATTTAAGCAAATAAAAAAATTGGAACTGAGATATTATGTCTTTAAGACAGTATAATACAGAATTAGGATCTTTAATTGATAAAGTAGTAAAAGTATATCTTAGGGACGACAAATTTTTTGTTGGACAATTAAAAGGAGTGTCGGAAGAATCAAACATTATTTTAATAAATGTTACAAACGAAAAGAATAAAACATTTCCAAAAATACTTGTAAGAAGTTCTTTTTATAATTATATTAGTGTTGAAGAAGAACCATTCCCCATGAGAGCTTTAGCTGATAGAATTAGCAAAATATTTTCAAAAGGACATGTTAATTACATTATAGAGCAAAATATTATCTCAATTTTGAACGGAAAAATTATCATGGACGAAAATGGAGTTAGAGGCACTGGTCCTTCAGCAGAAAGAGTAAAGAAAATCTTCGAACAATTTAAAATGGATAGGGAATAATTTTTTTTTTAAATTTAAATTTTTAATTAAGATTTATTATCCTGGAAAATATTAAGTAAATTTTTTAACTGTAAATCTTGGATGATATTTTTAAGTACGGACTTCCCTAAGGGGGTTATTTTTACAATTTCTAAATTGTCTATTTTTATTTTCCTTAAATAATCGTTCTCGATTAAAAATTCAACATCCGATGTCCAAACTTCAGAAAACATCTCTTTTAAATCGTTTAAATTGATGTTTTCGTCAACTTCTTTACTAAGAGCTAAGATTAAAGCCAAAGTGCCATATTGACTTGGAGTAATATTATCATCTTTTCCTTCTGATGTTAATACGAAATATTTTTGTTCTAAAAATTTTGTTGTTATCAATTCAAAACCAACATTCTTGAGATTTGCATAAACTTTATTAATTATTTGATCGAAATCGAACGAACTTTCGCATAAGTTTTTCAAGTCTTCTTCTCTTATCATTTTTTGTTTATTTGTTAATATTATTTTTGTTATAGTTTTAACCGCTTCTTCAGAACTTTGATTTTCCATAGGTTTATTCATCTTGTTCAATCTTTATGACATTTATATTTTCTATAGGTTTTTTCATTTCTAAATTAGATATAATAAATACGAGGATATATTTTTTTAGATTATCATTCTTTTCGAATACAGGTAAAATTTTTCTTATAGTTCTAAAAACAGAACCCCGTCTGTTATATTTGCTCGGAAATAGCAAATTTGAAAAAATAATGTGTTTAGACTCTGAGTGAATTTTAAATGATATATAAAATAAAATTACAAAAAAAATCTTTTCTGGGGTCGTTAATTCTTCAAAATTTAGGCTTTCCTTATTAAATCTAATAAATTCTGTCTTAATAAAGAAATTTTTGTATTCCTCATTAATTATTATTTTAAAATGAGCTTTTATATTAATTTCATATAAAAAAGTATTAAGTATCATTTCGAGATCATTTATTATATTTTCAATTTTTCTAAAGTTTTCTATACATTTGATAACTTCATCTTTTTCGTAAGTGATAATCAAATCATCTTTATTAGACACTAATTTTCCATCAATTTCTTTTAGTTTTTTTAATATTTTTGATAAGTTTGAAGGATTTTCGATGTCTAAATGTTTATTGGACTCTTTTATTATATTTATTTTACTTTCTATTTTTTGAATTTCATTTTCAATTTCCTGCGACGGTTTTATCGATTCTAATTTAGTAAAATCAATATCTCTAAGCGTTTCGTTTTCAGACTCTATAAGAGTATTTTCTAATTCAACTCGAATATTTTTTAAACGAGTTTCATCGTTTTTAATAACTTCAAGTAAAGAATAGTAGTCTTTTTTTAACCTATCATAATTAGGAGTAATTTCATTTAATTTCAACTGAGATTCGTTAATTTTTAAATTAATTTGCTTAATTTGATACTGAGTCTCCCTTGCTTTTTTTTGTAAGGATTTAATTCTTTCGGACTTTGATTGGTTTTTGACAAAATTGATAGCATTATTTAAGTTTTTTTCGTTTTTATGTGAAGGATCACTCATTTCTCGAGTAATTCTATTAATTTGACTAAAGCATTCTTTTTTTTGTTTATTTAATTCTTGTATTTGTAAATTAAAATCTTTAACTGTGTTCTTGATTTGATCTCTCTGATTTTTTAGATTAAAAAAATCTTCTTCAAAATATTTTAATTTTCTTTTATTTTTGCTGTAAGACTCGTTTAATTTATTAAATAAATCACTTTTAGCTGCAATTTCGCTTGATCTTAATTTGATTTTTGATAATTCTAATTCCTTTAGTAGTTGGCTTTTCTTGTTTAAAAATAAATTATAGTCTAAAATGAGTATTAATGATTGAATGAGATTGATATATTCAATCATAAGTTCTGTATTTAAAATTGTTGTTTTTCGATATTCCCTTAGAAATTCAAGCAAATTTAGAGATTTATCTAAATTAAGATAATTTTTTCCTCCATTTGTGAATATACTAATAAAATTTTCCATGGAAATTGAATTAAAATCATCTAAGGCATCAAAAAGATCATCCTTTTGAATTAAAGCTATTTTATTTTTCTTAAATTTTCCCAAAATTAATGTAAATCTGTCTTTTATAGATATTTTATTATCTCCGATGAAAAAATCAAACATTTTCGAGCTTATTTGAAGTCACATCTCATTTTTTTTAGGCTTGATTTTTTTTATATGAGCTTTATATTCATCTTCTTTTCTTTTTTTTCTTTCGCGTATTACATCAATAGGATTTTTTTCATCATCTTCCTGAATAAAATATTTTTCTTCAAAATCTATATTGAATTTAGATTTAAATTTCTCAATTTTTTCGGAAATTTCTTTAGATAACTCTAATTTCTCTAATTTTTGTTTTTTTGAATCAAGATTAGATAGCTTTTCTCTTTTTTTTTTTCGAATTTTTCTTTCAAACTCTCGATTAGATAATTTGATATAATCTTCATAAGACCGTCGTTGTTGGGCTTGTTTTTGTTTAAGCTTTTCTAATTTTTCACTTTCTTTACTTTTTTCAATTATTTTTTTTTTAGATTCTAACTCTTCTTTAGTAAGTTTTTTATCAATATCCAATAAAAATTCTTTAAAGGTTAAATTTGGCTCGAGAAAAAACGCATTTTTAAAATCGTCTTTTAAAATCTGATCTATATCTCCAGGAATTTTACTTTCTTCAATTTCATATCTTTTTTCTAATAGTTCTTCGTAGAATTTATCACACTTTTTTACCGTTGATAAAAATAATGAATTTTGTTTTAGAAAATCTAATAAATCTAACCATTGATCTAAAGAGATGGCAAGAACATAAGAAGGTTCTTTTATTATTTTACTAATTTTCTTGCGTTCTATTAACGATAATCCAATTCTTTTTGTAAAATTCTGATGTAGCTCTAATTTTTTTAAGGTATCTTTAAACGATTCTTTATATTTTTTAATTAAACTATCTTGAAAAAAAAGGAAACTATAGACATTATTATTCGAAATAGCTTTTAATTTACTGTTTATTTCTTTTAAAATTGATGATATTTCTTTACCTAGATTGAGGAAATTCTTATCGTTGATATTTTTAGAGAAAAGTTCCTCTTTCAAAATAAAATTATCGTAGATATTGTCTAAGATGATTACATTTCCCTGTAATTTTTCAATAGGTTTTGTAATTTCCTTAATTTTTTCAAGATTAAATAACTGATTTTCCATAATTTTGACTTTTTTTTTTTAAATAATATTAAAAAGAAATTTTTATATTTCTGGAGGACCTGTAGTGGGTTTTTTTTTGTTAATATTTGAGCTTTTTTTAATTGGTCTTGCATTACTAAGAATATCTTGCCTTTCAACATGAATAGCCGTCCCACCTACAAGTTTTAAGGAATTATAAAAAAGATCATAAGTTAAAAGTTCCGTATTTATTGCTTTTAATAACGCAACTTTCGTTCCTCTTTCAATATCAGAACCAGAATATCCATATGTCAATTCTAATAATCCTTCGATAATATCCTTTTTATTAGCTTCGTTCCATAAAAAATTATCATCAAATTCAGAAATTTTACGACCTAATTTTCGTTCTAAATCCTTTTTTATAGATTGAATTTTTTCGTATTCATCAGTTAATTTTTCGAAAATTAATTTATCAACACCTATTTTTGCTTTTTTTACATTATTTAAGAAGGATTCAATGATTTGCTTTCTTAGATGATAGTCAGGGAAATCAAATTTGAAATGGAAAGTAAAACGACGCCATATTGCGGAATCCAATTGATGTTGATGATTTGTAGCACCGAATATTGCCAAAGGAACTCCTTCGTAATTTATTCGATCAATCACCTGTAAAAAAGAAATCACAGCTCGTTTTATTTCACCTACTTCATGAATATTAGATCTTTCTGAACCAATTGCATCTATTTCGTCAAAAAATAATATAAAAGCCTCTCTTTCTTTAGAAATCTCTGCCGCTAACTCAACGACACCTCGAATGTTTTTAATGGTATCTCCTAACAATGGGGATACAAGTCTATCAGATTCTACAACACACATAGGGATATTATATTTCTTGGCAAATCCTCTTGTTAAAGAAGTTTTTCCTGTCCCTGGGGGGCCATATAAAAGAACCGTTAAATTAGGAATTAATTTTGTATTTTTTAGTTGCTCAGCAAATTCGTCGTACTTTTTCAATGCTTGAAAGAAATCATCTAATAATTCCTTCTTAGTTTCATTTCCTAAAATATCCTCAACATTTTCTTTGATCTCTGACGGAAAATATACAGCACCATACTTTCCCATACGATCTCTAATCACATCATCGGTGTAAGTGATCTTTATTTCTTTTTCATCCTTCGAATTGCTAATTTTTCTCATCTCGATTTTTTATAACTTATTTATTTTTTCTTCCCTTATCAATTTTTTCGCAATATAATGCGATTTCGGTAATGAAATCTTTAAGATTATCGATTTCTGAACCTAAAAAGTTAAAAATTTCTTTTCTGTATTGCACTGAATCGCGAATTTTCATTTTATCTAAACCTAAATATTTTGGGAAACATAATAATTTCATTAAATAAGATAAAATTTTTTCATTTGTTTGTAGATCTTTAAAAATTGCGTAAAATATGTTCTCGTCAGTTAACTTCCATTTCAAGATTCCCATGTACAATAAGAACGCAAAATTCATTGCAATCCAATTAATTAATTCTTTTGACAAAAATCCGCGCCTCAATGAAGCAAAAGCCAAATAGTATAAAATAAAAGTTTCGTTGCTGAATTGGGGAATTAATCGTATCTTCCCGTCAGATTGTTTGTTTTCGCGTAAGAAATTATTATTTAAGAATAAGTTTACTGCAATATATTGCGGAGCTAAAAATATACCATCTATGAGGCGAAGCCCTATCCGTTCAGCAATGCTTTCAATAGCTTCTTCTTCTGCGTTAGCAATTGAATCAATGTATGGTAAAAATATATCTTTTTTTAAAATCATGGGAATTTCATTGTTTTCTTTTTCTGGGAATTCTCCATAATTTGGATCTAAATTATAAAGCGATGTAATATTATTGAGAATTTGATAAATTTTAGGAGAGATTCCAGGAATTACAAAAAAATCGGGATTTTCTAATTTTTCTCGATAATAAGTATGAGGCTGCAATATATGACGCTGACACTCATAAAATTTTGGAGCTTGTTCTAATAGTTTATCGTAGATATTTTTAATATTAATACCCCTTGAAAAAATTTTTTCTTCAATAAATTTAATTAAACGGTACAAATATGTGTTTTCCAAATTTTTCTCATCGGGATTTGTAATATTTTGTAATATATTCAGTGCATCGACCGCCTCGTAAAGAAATTCTACAATATAATCTTTAATGTCTATAATAGGAATTTTATCTCTATATTTTATAATGAAATCTTTAATTATTTCATAAATATTCGACCGATACATCGCCGAGAATTCTGATAAAGCTCTTACTTTTCGGATGTTTCTTTTTTCATCCTCTTGTCGAATCTTATCGAGGATTTCCGTATCCAGCAAGAGATCTGGATCTAATTCGATAATTATCCTTCTAGTTTCTCTAAGAATAGGTCTCATATGACTTATAAATGTCATATAACGCGGTAAAATATCGGTCCATTTTTCTCTCATTTTTCTCTCAAATCCTCATTTATTTCATTATAAAATTATTCTTCACCGTAACCTACTACAATTTCAGTAAATATATTTGCTATTTCTATAAAAATAGGAATTTCAACTCGCACCAGTTCACCGAGTATCCATCGATTAACGTCCTTAAGTAAGAAACGTATTTGTGAATGTATTTTTTTGTTGATCTCGGAATCAATTATTTTAGACAACCATAATCCTCCACCTAGTCTATAACCTATAATTTTAATAAGGGGGTCAAAAAGAGGTTCTAAGATTTGTTTCATCATCCAGGATTTTGGTATAACACTCATATTATTTTCGTTAAAAGAGGGATCTCTTAATAAGGGATTAGACTCATCAACAGACAGTTTAGGCATAAAACTCAATATTAAAATTAGGGCAAAAATTGCGGAAATTCCGTTGATGGTATAAGATCCACCTATTTTTTCAATGTCATCTCGATTAATAGAGATGTTTGCTAAAAACATACAAATGAATACATTCCTATCGAACGCTTCAGAAACATAGGCATGTCCCAACTCATCATCAATAACAATGTATTTTTCTTCTAATATTTCTAAAATATCATCTGGAAATGTGAAGAAAGTATAAACTTTTTTTTCGCTACGTCTCAAATCTTTTTCAATTACTAATTCTTTTGATACTAATCCAAATAAATTAGCAAGCTCTTGAAGTTGTTTTTTAACATAGTTTCGAGGTTTATTTGGATCGCCAAACATAGCATAAAATTGGTGATCAACTATATGAAAATCATTTCTCTTGCTAAATGCTTCAACCATCCGATCAATAACAGGTCCTTGAGATCCTGAAGCAATTGCTTTTGCTTTTGAAGTAACAAATCCGTTTAATAACTCATTTATAATGAAATCTTGTTCGTGAGTTCTAGATTTTAATATTTTTTGAAAAGCTTCAGTAAAATCTTTGGTTTCTGGAAAAAAAGCGTTCTGTATCTTATCGTTTATTGATTTTATGAAAATTTCTCCGTCGTTTTTAGGAAAATGAATTTTCATGTTATTTAGTCTTTGTAGCAAGGCTTCTCTCGCTCCAGGTATATTTTCGATGTCCCTCTTTTCTAATTCCTCTATAGCTTTTTCAACCCCGTTTATGTAATCTTGTAATAATTTTTTCCATGTAGGATCTTGGCTTTCTGTCATTGTTTATCGTTAAAATTTGATTTTATTTTGATTTTATTATGATTTTATATCCCAATTTAATTCTTTTGCTGAATTTTTTAAAGCGTTAATTAAAGGTTTTAACATTTTCTTATCATATAGATTTGGTGATGCTACTCCTTTATGTGATTTCCAGCCCATTTGGGTACCTTCTCCCATTTCTCTTTGACCAGATTTCAAGATATTTCTTAAATCTCTTGTCCACCAGTAGAACCTGAGCCATTTTTTGTTAGGATTGTCTTTAGAATAAATAACTACCAATGATTTCCACTCGCCCATTAGCCATTTGACAGTTATACCACTTATCGGCATATAAAAGTTTATTGGAAAATCCCCATGAAATTCAATTTCTAAATCAGAAGGGGCTATATTAAAGATGGGTTGATTATAACCTTCTAAAATCACAATCTCACCACAGTGTTGGCATTCATAATGAGATTTCATTTTATCCATTTTTTTCTGGCACTTCGGACATGTTCGATTCTCAATGATTCGATATTTTATAATTTCCAATTTTTTTTCTTTTTCTTTTTGTTCTTCCGTCCGATTTACTTTTTTTCTAAATTTCCCATGCCACCCCCAATATTCGTCAAAAAATTCGTCTATTTTTTCTAGGGCTTTAATAGTATTTTTAAGAACATCTTTATCGTAAATTTTGAACATTCCGCCATGTTGATAAAAAGACTTTTTGAACCATGATAACCGAACATACTTTTCACTTTTTAATAGAGGATTATGACAAATTAGAACTGCAAACCATCTGTTAGGAGTCCTCGAAATAGTTATACCTTTCTCTGCTATCTCATATTGTTTATTTAGAGCTATATTTTTATGAAAATATTCTCCGGCTTGAAACTCACCCTCTTCAGACTTTTTTTGTTCTTCTATTTTAGCCTCATTTCGATTTTCTTTCATTATCTTTTTACACTGAGGACACTGGTAAATACCTGCTACCAATGGTTCCATATCAATATTACAAGCATTACACTTCATAACTATTCGTCACTATATGTTAAAAGATAACGTTCAAAATCCAAATTTAAAAGTTTGATGTCCTTTTTAGTCATTTTTGAAATTTCGTCATTAATTTCGATCAATTCCTTTCTAAGATTTAACAAGGACTCTTGAATTTTATCAACAATATCCCCTTCATTAAAGGATACTTTTTCAATAAATTTCAAATAGCTATATTTTTTCTTTTTACCAGAATAGTAACTTCTAATTTCTAATAATTTTTTGTCAATTATTTCTATTAGGTATCTTAAGTTTAATAACTGTAAAAGTTTTGAATTCCAATCTTTATATATTGGAGCTTCTTTGTCTATTTTTTCAATTTTAAATTTATCTGACAATTTTACATTTTCATTTTCAAGGCATTTCATAATATTTTTATTTTCTTCAATGGCGTTATTTATTTTTTTGATAACATTTTTGCTGTTCAACGCCGGATCATAAATTTCTATATATTCTTCAATCTTACTCTTAATCTCTTCAAATCTTTTGTAAAATCCTTCAATAGTTATTTCTATTTTAATAGCTTGATAAATATTGCCAAATTGATCTAAAATATAGTAAAGATCGTCTGAAAGACAATAGTTACCTTCCCCAATCTCAAAAATAAAGGGATGCATTAAATTGCTCGTTTCGCACCTCACTCCTTTTAGTCTGGTTAAAGCTAAATTAAAATTTCTTCTTGTTAGAAATTTAAACTTTTTTTTAATCATTAAAAATATTGTATCTGCGGGTATAATTATAGTATTTTGTCCTACCTTTATTGGTTCTTCTCCGAATTTTAAAATAAAATCATCGTCTTTTACCTCAAATTCTCTTAAACTTCTTATATTTTTAATTAATCCTAAATCAATGGCAACCTCAAAAAATTTTTCGTTCCAAAAAGTTTTAATGTTACCTTTAAAAATTTCATCTAAGTTAAGGAGTCTGTTGTAAGATTCTATAAGATTTTTATCGTTAAAATCCTCAAACAAATCGTTTCTGACGACATATAAAAACAAAACGATATACTTCATATCAATATTATCAAGAATTTTATTGATTAAGTCCTTGTCATATTCCAACATTAAATTTTTGTGCTCCATAAATAGTTACCTAAAATCCACTCAATTTTTAATATAAAACATTAATTTGTTTTCGGCTAAAAAGAGTTATTAATGAAAATAAATCATTCCTAAAAAATTTTACGAAACAAGAGTTTCTAAAAAGCACAAAATTTTTTAGTTTTTATTTCTATTTAATGATCAAGAAAGTTATTATTATAATTTCAATTCTAATTTGGAGATTTTAATGGGAAGAAGAAAAAGAAAGCAACAAACTTACAAAAGAGTTAAGCGAGTTCCTAAAATCTTTACATGCCCTGCTTGTGGTGAGAAAAGCGTAAGGGTTAAGGATATTAAAAAATCAGCCATAGGTACGGTCAAATGCGGTCATTGTGGGTTATCAAAAGAAGTTTTAGTTAACTCTATTTCTGAACCTGTAGATGCGTTTGGAGATTTTATAGATATTTTTTACGCAGACCAAGAACTTCAAAGGTTAGAAAAGCGCGTTGAAAAGTTAAAAAAGGATAACGAATGGGGCGAATTAGCTTTAGCTTATTCTATTTTAAATGATATTTGTAAATTTAAGGCTGCAGAAGCGCTGGAAGACGAGGATAATATAGATATGGATGTTGTAAATAATTGGAAGCTAAAGAGCGAAGAATACAAAAGAAAGGAGAAAGATGCTCTATTAAAAATGGAGTCAGAAGAGTTAGAAAGAGATATTAAAACAGAGTCCGATTCGTTATTTGCAGAGCACGATGATAGTGATATCAAGCGCGAACGCGAATTAAAAGATGTATTCGATGATCCAGGATTTCTTGAATTTTAAACATTAATAATTAATTGGTCAAATTTTATTTTTTAAAGATTTTTATGGTCACTCTAAAATTTTCGTTTTGATTTTCTTCGGTATGTGTTTCCATATTGGTAAATTTAAAATTAACCTAAAAAATTGTGTGTAATTTAAATTTTTTTTCTAAATAAAAAAACTCCAATTGTAAAATGCTAATTTATTGAATAGATTCATTAAATTCTTTCCGAATGGATTGTATTTTGAATTAAAAAATCTTGCAATATGTGCCCCTAACCGTTTGGTTTGTGAGATTGATTCGGGATATACGGACTCAGACAGAGGTCGATTAAATAGCTCGTATATTGAAAATATCGGAATTAATTTATCCAAATATTCATTGATTTTATTTTTGTAATGATGATCGTCCAAAGAGAGAGAATTTATTTCATTTAATTTTTTAACAGCGTATTGAAACTGTCTTTCTTTAAGATACAACCACATTTTTGCCATGTGACCTCTTAATTCCTTTAAAGACTCAATTATGGATGTTTCTTCCTCGTTTTCTTTAAAAATAAAATTTTTTTAGATAATAATTTGTTTAAATTCATCAATTTTTCAATGTAAGAATAAAAATTTAAATCGTATTTTTGTACGATATCATCATTTTTAATCAATGGAATCTTTAAAGTGTATTGTGAAGCGTAATTTAAGCTTTGTTTTTCAACACTCATGGCGTGATCTCCAATTGTATAAAAGAATATTGCATTTTGAAGAGTTTCTTCTAAAGATGAAAATTGTCCCAGATATTTAGGTTCGTTTGTAAAAAATCCGTGCAATATCGTGTCAATGCCTTTGTAAACATTATTCTCGTATTCCGAGATTATTACGGATTCAAATTCTTCCGGATGATGCCTTTTTGACTTAAGTTTCTTATTTGTAAGAAATATACCTTGATTTACTTTATGAAATACTGTATGACTCCATTTAAATATAGGGTTTAAGATCTTCATGAATTTAATTTTATAGCCATAAAATTCAGGACCAAAATTTATAGGAAATCCAAATCCACGAGATGTAGAAAATATAAATTGGAAAATGTTTCTTGTTTTTTCTCCCTGAATTTAGGCTTCTAAACCTAAATTCATCCACGCCTCAAAAAGGACGATACTATCAGGAAACCTAAAAGAATCTTTTTTTCTTATGAAATCGTCACTTAAAACATTTAAAGCAGTGGGAATGGTAAAAAGCCAATCAATATTTTTTTCTATTGTTCTTAATCCTTCTTTGAATTTTTTGAAAACAAGAAGTCAAACTTGTTTTTGTATTTCGATTTTTTTATGATAGTAATTATTTATTACTCTAAATAATGAAATAATTTCTAAAATTTGCATTTGGATGTCATGAACAACCCTTAAATAAAGATTCTTTTCTATATTATTGGTGGAATGTAGCAATGAACTTACCCATCATGTAAACTATAATTCATTGTAATAAGCTAATTTATATAACATTATTTTTAATTTTTTAACATTAATTAAAATTTAGATTAAATGTTAAAGTAAAAAAATTAGAGAAAAATTAGAATATACAATATTCATCAGATGGTTTTTATCATTACATACCATTAACGAATAATTACCTATACTCTAAACAGCGTTATATATAATTATTTTATCTAAAATGTGAAATAAGATGTTATTGCCTTCTCTTTGCAAACAATTGTTTAAGTTCCCCCATAATTGCGCCCCTTAAACTTTGTGGTTGAGCCGGGCGCCCTGGTGGTGGTCCTCCTGGCGGTGGTGGTCCTCCTGGCGGTGGTGGCCCTCCTGGTGGCCCTCCTGGCGGTGGTGGTGGCCCTCCTGGTGCGCTAGCAGGCCCTACTGGTGATGTCATACCTCTTGTTTTTATAGCAGAGAGATCGTTAGACATCGCATTTACTCTTGACTGTAGGCTTGAAATTTGTTGATTTATTTGAGATAATTGATTATCAACTAGGGTCGGAATTCGAAGTATAACTGACATTATCTTTTCTATTATTTCACCAAACGCCTCAACTTTACTTTCGACAGACCCTTTTTTAGCCGCAGCGAGAAAGGACGTAAATTCTTCAGCACACATTCTTTTTTATCCTCCTTAACCAAATACAATATTTAAATGTTCCTATTCAATTATTAATATTCTTTGTAAAAAAACTTGAAATACATAATATTTTTTTATTAACTTTTTTAAGCTTATTTTATTATTATTATTGTTTAATGAAGTAGAAACTAAATTTTATCTAATAAATATATATTTGTTTTGTTTAATAAAAATATGTTTTGTATTTATTGGGTTTAGTAATGTTCTAAATTAATCTTAAAAAAGTCAGAAATTTTAAGTTAAGTTAATTTATTTAATTGTATAAAATTAGATTTTTATTATTAATATTGAAGAGCATTATAACTATTGAATTAATCTCGCTAAAAAAGATAAAAATTTGATAAAAATCTTAAACTAAATTTATTTGTTTGTGTTTTTTAACTCCTTCTAAAGCTGATTTAACTCATCTCGTTTATTGTCTCCTTTAATTTTATCCACATTTCGTTAAGTTCAGTCTGGACTTGCAAATATTGTTCAATTTCTTTGTGTAAAGTGTTTCGTGCCCTCTCGTATTCTCTTTGGAAATCCTTTAACTGGTTTTCTAATTCTATTAATTTACTGCTTTTAATCATCTTATCTTTTGTTTTTTCAATGTTTAATGCCTTTTTTATAACTGCCGCTCTCTTAACTCCCAGTTCGTTTAAAGCATTGGCGAATAAATCTATTCGGGTCGCTAGGTCCTCCTTTCTGATGGTCAAATCTTTAATTGCGTTTAAATATTTACTGGTAACATCAAGATGTTGGTCGTTTTTATGAATTATATCCTGAAACATGTTTACTTCTTCTTCTTTAATATTAGAGTTCGACTCTCGTACTAGAGTTTGCATTTGCTTTAATGCATCTCGAAATGTTCTATTTAACAGCTGTCGGGCAATATTCAATTTTTCGAGATTATCCGTCAGTTTTTTTTGAGATCCAACGACAGCTCTCTGCCATTTAGCAACTTTTTTAAGTAATGATGCCAAGGTTTTCTCAGAACGAGATAGAATTAACTCATCTTCGTGAGTTACAATTGGACTCATGTTTTATCATTTAATTTTATTTCTATATTAAATATTTTAATAAAATGTTTGGTTTTAATTCTTTTTATTTTTTCTTTTTATTTTTTTTCGTAGATGATTTAATAAGATTTAAAATGGAAAAACTGCTGTTATAATATTATTTTTGTAATTTGCTTTTATTACTTTAGCATTAATTTCTTTTCCAATTAACTCATTAGTAAAAGTCAAAGGTTTCTTAAGAAGGATTTTTATGCCAAGATCTTTTGTGATATTGCCTATACATTCATTATTCCAGCGACCTTTAGAAACTATTTTAGCTTTAATTAAATCAGATTTTTTTAAATTTAGTGAAGGTCCAATTTTTCTTTTATGAATTCCAAAATCTCGAGGACCAAGCTTTAACTTAATATTGTATTTCTTTTCTAGGTCAGATAATTGCTTGTAGAAATACTTCCATGTTTTTGGTCTTATTTTCTTCAATTTTCTTGCTGTTTTATATATTAAATATTTCTGAATTCCAATTTGAATTTGTTTTTCCGAAAAGCCAGAATTTCTAAAATTTATCACATACTTAAGGATATCTTCGATGTCTTTATCATTTTCTCCAGGAAACCAGACTGGAGCAATTAAAACGTTAATACTTGAATCTAAAAGATTTTTTATATTTTCCGTAAGTTTGTTTATATTGTAATTACGACAATTACATAAATATTCCGCCATTTTTTCGTCAAAAGTGTTTAAGCTAATATTAATTCTAGTAAGGTTCGATGCTTCCAATTTTTTTATTATTTTTTTTGATAATAATAATCCGTTAGTCTGCATTGAAACAATTTTAATCCCTTTTAAATTCCAGAGTTTTTCTATTAATTCAAACAATTCTTTGTACAGTAAGATTTCCCCGTAAGGCGCCAAGTGAATTTCTAAATCGTAGTTTCCTTTAATTTTAACTATTTTTTTGACTTTATCAATCAGGTAATTCGATTCTACGATAAAATTATTATCGTAATCACCTGCACTCACAAAACAGTATCTACATTGAAGATTGCATAAGGTTATCGGTTTAAGTTCGATAACATTCGTACCCCGATCAACAACTCCAAGAAAATCTACTCCAAATAGAGGAATTTGGGTATTTCTTTTAACAAAGATAATTTTATTAGTCATTTTTTATATTAAAGTGTATATTTTAAAATAGCAACTATAGATCCCAAATTTTCTATTTATTGACCTGTGGAATGCTCAGAACTTAAAATATATACTTTACCCCCGGAATTTTCAACATTTGTAATAATTTGCTCGATTTTAAGCTTTTCATCTTTTGAAGTCCCTCTAATTAAAATGTCTACTAAAAATAATTCTTTTACAGCCCCTTGTTCTGAAGCTTTATAAATTTCATTATACCCTATAGCAATAAGATCAGCATTTGTGCTAAAAAGAAATAATATTTCTTCAATTTTTCCAGTTTCTTGTAAGATTCTTACATTTTTTTTCAATGTAGCTAATTCTTTTGATTTTAATGTTTCTAAAATAGCGCTTTCTGTCCCCGAACTAGCGTGAACGCTTTTAATTTTGGATATATAATTTAGACTTGATTTTTCTTTTAAATAGTTAATGAATTGATTTTTTATATTTCCAGGACCACAAATGATGATAATATTTATTTCATTTTTTTTTAGATTTTCTTCAAGCACTTTTTTTACATCGTCGAAAAATTCTGTTAAGGCTTTTTTACGATGAGATTGCTCGTACCTTTTTCCAGGAATTGTTTTTCTTATAGTTGCTATTCTGCTCTGGCTAAAATTTGTTATGATAGAGAGAGTTGCGAGTCCAGATTCCATTGCTATAAAGAATATTAAGAAATTATCTTCGAATTTTGAGGTTTCTCTTAGACGTTTTAACTCGCTTTTTAACCACTTTTCCTTAATTATAGTAATTTTTTGGCCAGTTTCAATGTTAAATGTATGATATGTCCCAAAGCTAACATAATCTTCAGGTCCTTCAAGTATTTTTCCTTTTAGTCTCAATCTGTTTGAAAATTCATGAAATGACACATTTTCAACATTTAATTTCAAAAACATTGGTTTTCTTTCACCTTTAGAACCTTCTTTAAGAACTACCCTTCTCAGGGTTCGAGCTATGGCTTTATCTCCTTTATTTATAACATTATACAACATCCATAAATCGTTAAGATTTTCTATTTTAACTGTAATTGCTCCTTGTTTTTGTTTTTCCTCAAGAATTTTCAAAAAATAATCTAAACTCCTTAAAAGGTTATATTATATTATTGAAGCTGTTTATAAAAAATCCATCCATAATTATAAAATATTATAAAAAAAAACAGTATTCCTATTTTAAGTTAAGGTTTCAAATGTAAAGTTTGCAAATTGGGATGTTGTATGAATTCAATTAAAAAAAAAAATAAATAAAAAAAAAAAAGATAAATTTAAAAAAAAGATCGATTATTTCTCTCCTAAAGCATCTTTTACTTTTTCTAATTCCGCTTTGCGCTTGGCTTTTTCTTCTTCACGTGCTTTTAATTCGGCCTCATCGACCTTAGATAAAGTAACTCCTTTCTTCAGTTCTTGGTGTAGCTCGTCTTTTTCTCCCAAATTTTAACACCTTCCTTTTTAAAATCTTTCTTTATTTAATATTTCAATAGGTAATAAAATTCTTTTGCTACCAATATTATAATAGTTTTTATTTATAAGTTTATTTTTTATTAGGTTTAAGATCCAAACTCATTAAATATGCGCTTTCGTGTTGTCGATAATAATTTTCAATAGTTTGAACGATTCGAAACTGATGTTTTTCGTACAATCTTATAGCGATACGATTATTAATCTTTACGTTTAAAACAATTTTGTTTATCTCGTCTAATTCCTTAATCTTTTCTATCGTTTTTTTTAGGAAGAATGACCCATATCCCCCATTTTGATACCTTGGATTAATCACAAAGTTAATAATATTAACCTTATCTTTTCGATCTTTAATTACAATTACGAAACCTATTATGTATTTCTTTATTTTTCTTATTTCCAATTTTAAAAAAAAAGTATTATTTTTTATTAATTTTTCAATTAAATCTTTCAAAAAGGCATTTTCTTTGAACACTTCTCGTTCCAGAGATAAAATTTTTTTTAAATCTTTTAAAGTAACTTCATTAATTTTCATTGCTAATTTTCCTTTAATTCTTGTTTAAAAATTTTTATTGGTGTTTGTTCTGTTATCTGGGAATAAGGTGCTCTAAAAGGAATTTTTTCTATAATATAACCCTTTAATTGATGCTCATCTAATAGAGATATGAATTTCTCGTTCAAAGCGATATGGACGGGTAATCTAATACTTCTTTTATTAAAAAAGATAGATTTTCTGGAAATCATTGAATAGTTTAATAACATATTATACGCATTCGTTAAATTTTTTGCATCTCCTTCAATTTGAGCGTATAATAAGAGACCTTCATCAGTAATTTGTTCATAAGGCAATTTTATAGATCTTGCTCTTCTTAAGTATCTGTTTTTCAATTGATAATAATCCTTAGCTATGATTGAACAGAAATGAATTTTTATAGAAACTTTAAGTGCCATTTTTTTTATTAAGTTTAAACCCATTTCTTTACTATATTTTACTGAAGCAATTGTTCCTTCTTTTAAAGAAAACCCCCTTCTTTTTAGATTTTCGCTATTGGGAAAACAAAATTCGAATTCGTTTAAATTAATAAATTCAGCGCCGATTTTATCTAAATAAACTATAAATTCTTCAATATTATTAATATTTTCTTGGGTTGGAATTACGGGAACTTCAGCTCCAACGGACATACCTTTATTTAAAGCAAATTTAATGTTTTCCCATTGATTTAGTGGAGGATGAAATCGAATCTCATCTAATCCTGATCTAGCAAGTCTTTTAGCAATAGTAGTGTTGAAATTTATCCCATTAGTGTAAAGATGAATATGAAACTTATTTCCCTTTTCTAATTTAGCAAATTTTATAAAATCAAGAGTTTTTTCTAAATTATATTCTAAGAGAGGTTCACCTCCAGTAATGCTCATTCCTTTTGCTTTAGTTTTCCTTATTTCTTCAAGTAGTTCCTCTTTTGAAGAAATTTTAATCTCATTAGCAAAAGTTAGATCCTTTCCTCTTCTTTTTTCAGAGATAGGGCAATAATAAGAGCAATGATCAGGTTTTTGACAAATACCATTTAAAAATAGAACCGTTTTAGCTCCTTTTAAACAATAAGTGCAGCCTTTTGGAATTCCTTTTTTTTTTATGAAAAAGGTTTCTCCTTTAGATTCTACTATTCTAACTTTTTTCATTTTTGGAATAGCTTTTTCCTTACAATTGAGTTCTTATTTGCAATTTTTTTTTTAATACTAGCTCGGGAGAATCATCCTTTGCGAGTTCTTTTTTTAATAATACACCAGTTCTTCCGTATTTTTCTCGTCTTAAAAGTACTTTTTCTCTTTCGAGTATTGTATCAATACTTATTCCGACTTCTTTTGCTGCTATATTTTCATTATTTATTACTGAACTTTCATCGTGCCCTGTTGCATTTGGTTTAATTAGAACTAATCTTTTATCAATTCCAGAAACTCTAATATTTTTTTTTAAGTTATTAAGATCAATTTTTCCACCAAAATCATAGAATTCTATTGATTTTTTATCAAATTTAGTTAATGGAACTGTAATACTCTCTAATTCGTTTAAGTGAATATATAATTTTATCGAATCTCGTGGTGTCGACATTACAATTTCTCTTACATAATTTTCTATACCATTTCTATTTAATATAAATTCAATTTGAAAAGATGGAATCACTCGAGGGATTACTATATCAATATCGCTTCCACTATGTACATTTCCACGAGCTATGCTTCCATAAACATAAGGGTTTAAACCGTTATTTACAAACATCTGCATTAAATTTACTGCTCTTGTTCTTTTAGAATTGAGAATTTCCCACATTTCGTCAGAATATACTACAGATGCTGCATAATCTCTCAGTATTCTCTCTCTCGACATGAATTCAAGTCAAATTTCAGATTTCTAATATTTTTATTATAACACCTAAAAGGATTGTCTCATAATATTTAAAATCTTTTGTTGTCCTTTCTAAAAAAAGTAATTTTAAGGGAGTTTTGTTAAATCTCCTCAATAATTTTTTTAAATTTTTACTTAATTTTTTACTAAAAATTATATAGAAGGGAGAAGTCAAATCTTTAAAATTAATTATGTCGAATAAATCTCTAATATTGTTCGACCTAAGTTTTGGGTTAATTAAAACCACCCCTACATTGTTTATATCAGTTAATAGAGAATTATACCAGCTTTTTGATTTATCATAATTTATTACGAAATACTTTAAATTTGAGTGAATTCTTCTTTGCTCAATGGAATTTAATATTTCTGATATTATCTCTCTGATTTCCTTTTGAATATTTATATCTAAAATATCAGATGTAGAACAAAGTTTAAATTGAACTCTTAGACTAATAACATCTAATCCATAACTGGCTAATCCCTCAGTTAAAATATTAAGCAATTCATTTTTTTTATTTGTTCTAAATAAAACAATTATGGGTTTTGAGAGGGGGTTGTCTTTAAATGCAGTATTCCAAGTTAAACTCCAATCTTTAACATATATATTGAGATTTTTAAATTTAATATTAGATTCGTTACAGTGGATTCGTTCCAACGAATCATTAGATAAAGATAGTCTCCACCTGTGAGTTTTTTTGAAAATTTTCACGCTAACTAAAAGGAAAATTAATAAAATAATTATGATACAATCAATTAAAATCCAATTTAACTGAAATATGTCAACAGACATTTTAATCTACAACATCTTTTATCCAATTTAAGTAATTTTCAGATCCTTTTTCAATTTTGAAGCCAATACATTCGCAGATCTCGTAACTATGAATTTCTTTAATTTTTTGTATTAATAGGTCGCTTTTTGTTTCTGTGGTTTTAATTAATAAGAGGTGTTCGTTATTTTCTTCTATTTTCCCCTCCCACTCGTATATTGAATAAATGTTTTGTATTATATTTACACATGCTGCAATTTTGTTTTTTACCAAAATATTTGCAATTTTTTTACCTTCTTCTACATTAGGAACAGTAACAAAAAATAGGTAATAATTCATTTTAATGTATATTTTTGTATCATTTCTTTTTGTATTATAAATAGACTTTCTTTTAAAAATTTCTTATCGAAGTTCTTGGAAGGGAAGCAATTGAAATTATCATGTTTTGATTTAAAAAATGATCATACTGATGCCAGGACTTTAATTATTTAATTACAAAAACTCCGGATATTGAGGTTTCCATTTTTTCCTAATATTTCCCATTTTCTAAATATTCCCTTAATTGTTTTTGTATTTTCATTTAAATTTTAAATTTTAATACTTTTTTTATTTTCTCAAAAAAGAAATTATATATATTAAAATTAAGTTTTTTATATTAATTAATAAAATCAAATTGAGTTTCGATCAAAAATGATTTATGAAATTAAAGTATATAATTATAAACAATACATAGGAGGTGAACGAGATACTTCATAATGTATATTTGATACATCAATTAACAGGAATTTGTTTGATATATAGGAAATATGGAAGTATCGAGTTTAATCAAGATTTGGTTTCTGGTTTTTTAACAGCATTAAAAGATTTCAGCGTCGAGTTCTCCAAAGGTTCAGGGGAACTTAAAGTAATAGATTCTTTAGGATAAACTCTATCTAAAGCTATACATGCAAGTATTCTATTTAATGCTGGTTTTTAAAGAGGGCGTATTAATTACAGCAGCAGCTGACAAAAACGATGATGGAAAAATTTGTCATAAAGCTTTAAGTGATGTAATTGATAAATTCGTTGAAAAATATGGCGATAAAATTGATTCATGGTCCGGCGATGTTAGAATTTTTAGAGATTTTGCTGGTGTAATAGATGAGACATTGGATGAGGGTTTAATCGCAGAAGTTAAATTAAAAATTCCTATTCTAAAAATATATAAAAAAGATTTTCTTAAGTCTCAAGCTAGAATAGCAAAAAAGGGATTAGTATTGTCAGAAAATGATTTACGGAAAGCATCAGATCAAAAGCCTGAATGGACCGTTAAACGCCTTCCAAAACAAGTGATCACCTCAGGATTTCTTGATAAAACACAATACGAAATAGCTCATTTGGCCGATGGATTCCACAC
This sequence comes from Promethearchaeota archaeon, assembly GCA_030605085.1. Next base: position 80,348 of record JAUWBH010000001.1, read on the forward strand.
CATCGCCGAAATTGCAGAAGAAGCGGGTATCCCAGAACTTGATATTCAAAGTATCATAGACAGTCTTGATTCTTTAGGTCTGTTAAAATTTATTGAAATTAAATGAAGAAGTTTTACTGAAATTTTATTTAATATTTTCTATAATATTTCAACCAATTCAACTTTTAGTTTTTTATTTTAAATAATTGAGTAGGATCTTTTAATAATAACTAACTTTTGAACTCTTCCAAAACGCTTGGAACTATAATGAAAGGACACTCAAGATAGTGTTTCAACCTCATCTCCAGATTTTCAAGGGTTCGCGTCCCGAATTGCGTCTGATAAAGCTTATTAATCTTTCTCATTGTCGATTCATCCACTACTTTTATTGCTTTATATTTTGTTAACTCATGATATTTCTCAAAGAGCACTTGAAACCGAAAGATTTGTTCTTCGCACCTTATTAGCGTATCTACGGCACTTTTGGGCCAAGCGTGGCTATCCTCAGAAACGAGATTTAATAAGAAGCGTAAGGAGCATCTTTTTGCAGGGGGGAAACTCGAAATTGATAATAAAATTTTGTCATGATTCTACGAATTGACCGAAGTCACGGAAATTTCGCTAAGGTTCTTCTTAATGACTTTTTCTCATGGGCTCCCATGTTTAATGGATTCATTAAAACCAAGTATCTCCATTCTTTGACAACTGTTTATCTCCATTCTTTGACAACTGTATCCTCTCGTCATGTTAATTTATTATTATATTATTCATTTAAATCCAACTGCCTCATGGGGTGATATAATTGCTAATTATCGTGATATAGGTAAGATATCTTGATTAATTTTAGTAGAATCTTTTTGTAAAGTCTTTTTCGTTTTTTTCGTTATCACTTAAGGTATGTCTTGCATATAGATAGAACAGTTCAAAAAGGCATCAATTGGGTAGTTATCGATTTTTTATATTTAATCACAATGTTTAAACAGTGTCATGAATAAGTTTATCTATCAAATTTATTCTTTTTTCAATTAAAAATTTAAACAATTACAATTATTTTGAAGAATATGAGTGTAGAAAAAATAGCGGAAAACATATATGAGATAAAGCCAAAAACCCTAATGGTGCGAATTCAGGGGCAAATAGAAAAATTTCAAATGAAAGTGCCTGTGCGCATTTACGCTAATGAATATATTTTAGAAAAAATCAGGCAGGATCGGACATTGGATCAAATAAGTAATGTTGCCTGTTTACCAGGTATAAAAAAGTATGCTATTGCTCTTTCAGACGCCCATCAAGGCTATGGTTTCTGTATAGGGGGGGTCGCCGCAACAGACTCCACAAATGGAATGATTTCGCCAGGTGGCGTTGGATACATGTAGGCATTTGCCTACATGCCACAAACGATATTAACTGCGGAGTTCGGCTCATTCGCACGAGATTATTTGAAAAGGATGTTAAGAAAAGGATACCTAATTTGTTAAATTCAATTTTTAATAATATACCTTCAGGTTTAGGTTCAAAAGGCAAATTAAATCTGAGTTATTCAGATTTAGATAATGTTTTAAATAATGGCTTGAATTGGGCTTTGAACAATGATTACGCAATCGAAGAGGATCTTAAACATTGCGAAGAAAATGGCTATTTAAAAGATGGTAACGCAAGTCTTATATCGCAGAAAGCAAAACAACGTGCAATTAAACAGCTTGGATCGTTAGGTAGCGGAAATCATTTCATTGAGATACAAAGGGTTGACAAAATTTATAATAACGATATAGCAAAAAAACTTGGAATAATCGATATTAATCAGGTTACTGTTATGGTTCATTCGGGGAGTAGAGCGTTAGGTCATCAAGTTTGTACCGATTCTTTACGAAATGTTGAAAAAGCGATGATTAAGTATAATATTAAAGTTCCAGATAGGGAGCTTGCGTGCGTCCCTGCAGATACTTCTGAAGCGCAAAATTATTTGAGTCAAATGGCGTGCGCTGCAAACTTCGGATTTTGTAATCGACAACTTATAACTCATTGGTTAAGGGAAACATTTCAAGATACATTTAAAATGGATCTTGATGCTTTAGACTTGAAGTTAATTTATGGTGTTTGTCATAATATTCTAAAAATAGAAGAACATAAAGTTAATGGTAAAAAAATGAAGTTAAATGTTCATCGCAAAGGAGCGACTAGAGCTTTCCCTCCAGAACATCCAGATATACCGCAAGATTATAAAGATATTGGACAGCCTGCATTAATTCCTGGTACTATGGGAACCGCTTCATATTTATGCGTTGGAAAAAAGAAAGCCATGGAACTTTCATTTGGGTCTACTGCTCACGGCTCTGGAAGGATGATGTCGCGCTCAAAAGCGAGGCGTCAATATTGGGGAGAACAAATAAAGGAAGAGCTAAATAAAAGAGGAATATTAGTTAAGGCAGCCTCAATGAAAGTTATTGCTGAAGAATCTCCAGGAGCTTATAAGGATATCGATCAAGTCGTTAACGTAAGCCACGATCTTGGAATAATAGAAAGGGTTGCTAGATTTGTCCCAATTGGAGTAGTTAAAGGATGAAGAAAAATTTTTTAATTAAACTTCTATTTTATCTTTACTTTAAAAACTTTAATAAAAGCTTGTTAATATGACATGATGGGTCAAAAAATTTCAAAAAAAAAGATTTTTAAAAAAATTAGTTAAGCAATTAAATTAATCATTTATATAGAACCAAATATGGCTTTTTGAAAATCTCGTTCCTTATCTGTAGTAATATTTTTAGTATTAAAAAGTTCAGAAAAAAATGAATCGATAATCTTACTTTTCATATTTTCAAAATTTATAAAGTCTGCCCAATCCTTAGTTCTACTTAGCGTTCTTTTGTTTTGTAAATTCTTTATTGTTGACATTTTAAATCACATATGATTTTATCAAAGTGTTTGAAAATAGATATAAAAAGCTAAAAATTTTTTTTGAAGTGTTTATAATTAAAAATGTTTGTGACTTTAAGCGAAAAAACTTTAAAGAATGTAGATCTTTAATTAAAACAAAATGAATGGATTTAGATATATTGATCATACAGCAGACATTCAAAGCCAATCTTGGGGCCGATCCTTAGAAGAGGCATTTTCTCAAAGTGCGCTTAGTTTAATGGCAATAATTACTCCGAATTTAAATAAAATTACTCCTGAAATAAAAAAAAAGGTACAGATTGAAGCTGAAGATAAGGAAGCACTTCTATTTGATTTTCTTTCCGAATTACTCTTCATTTTTGATGTGGAAGAATTAGTTTTCAAAAAAATTAAAATTATGTACATTCAAAACGTTGAAGGCTCTTCCAACTATGAATTAGAGGCTCTCTTAGAAGGAGAAAAATTTGACAAAAATAAACATGAAATTGGTACTGAAGTTAAAGCGATTACTTATTCCTTCATGGAAATTATTGAAAATAAGGAAAAAGTGGAAATTAAAGTAGTCTTTGATATTTAAATTTCTTAAACATATATTTAATTAAATTGAATTTTTTAAGAATCTGAGAATTTTCCTGATAAAGTTACCCAATTAAAATATTAATCAATACTTTTTTATAGCTCGTGCCTATAAATATAGTTTTTATTAGGAGTTTATAATGGTTTTGTATAAATTTTTGTTATATGTCCAGCTATGAAGATAATGATTTATTTTTTTCTCAGAAAATAAAAATAAAAAAGAAATATTCAAATGAAGAACTTTATTTTCATCAATATTTTTTTCATAAAACAAAAGTTTATCCGAAGAATGTAATATTTCTCAAAAAATTTATCTTTTTTTTTGTTAGTAATGAAGATTATTTTCATACAAAATTGTTTTTAAATTCTATGCGAAAGCAATTAAAAAAAAAAATTCTAATAATAAGAGCAGAAAACAATTTAATAAGACTATTATTTGGATTGTTCCCAGATCCCTACATACACGATATTAAAGTCGAAATTAATGAATGTAACGGAATAAATACGAAAACAATCGTAATCTACTTTGTAACATTTGAAGAAAGAGGTATTGCTATAGGAAGAAGGGGGGATTACATTAAAGCTGTAAACGAGCTTTTTAAAAGGTTTGTTATTTTTGAAAGCCAGAATATTCCTTTCCATATAAAATGTGAATTAATAGAACTATGAATTTTTTTACCAAGGAACCTCTTTTAAATCAATTATGTAAGCTATGCTATTTGCAATAATGCTTACTGAAGGTGTTAAAATCATGAGAAAAATTATAATGTTAATATCTGGCAACCAAAATATTTCTGGAAAAATAAGTGCTGGAATACATAAAAACAGAATTGCAAATAGTGCAAAATCGAGTTGATCTATTACCCAAAAAGGGGCCCCACTTTCAACATCGAACCTTCTTTTTAGGAACGAGCCTATAAGATCTCCAATCGCAGCTCCATACGAACATAGAATAATTCTTATCAATAATGACAATATGCCAATTGGAAAAGAACCACCAATAAAATAATATTCGTAGAATTTTATGTCTCTATAAATTTTATAATCTTTCCCTTTTATGCCGGTCATTGGAATTCCTACAATATTTGGCCATAAAAAAAGAAAAATGCAAAATAAACCAATTGAAATTGGAATTCCAATAAACAATGGTCCTTTAATTAATCCCGACCATGTTTTATTATCGCCAAAGATTCTTTTTCCATCTTTAAGAGTCCGTCCACCATCTATAGGTTTACCACCTCCTACTAATACCATTCCTGCATTTGATATATAACCGGGGAGTATAAATAAAATACTAAATATCAGAACAATAATCCAGTCTTGCCAAAAAAAAATTATTGAGATTAATAGAAAATCTATTAAAAGTAAACAAGCAAAAAAAATAGCGAGTCTTAACGCAATTTTTGTTTGTTTTTTTTCGACTTGAGTTAATTCCCTTTTTGGCAATTTTTTGATATCCCCAATTAAAACAGTTTTTTGTTATAATTAGTTTTTTCTATTATTGTTGAGAAATATTGTTATGTTTAATAACATTATTAATATTATTTAATCTAACAAATTGCTTTATTGAAGCAAAATATCTCGTAATTCACTTGAATAGCGTTTTTAAATGCACATGAGAATGATATATGCATTGGAGTGATATATTATATTAGTTTATCGTAATCCACATAGAATTGGAGATTCTAAAAGGATTTAATATTTAAAGCTCGTTAAATTCCTTCAATACTGAATAACTCAATTGGTTGAAATTATTCATAGTAAAATTATTAATTAAGAACTTTTATGAGAAAAGATGTTAACAAGAAAATAATAGTATTGCTCAATAAATAATAAGCTTTTAAAGAACTGCCGATAAAATTATTCTTATTGATATCTTGATAAAATTATGTTTTAAATAATAAAGATTTAACATTTTCTCATTAATTTAACTATTAATAATTAACTTTATAAATGAATTTCGACTGCAAATTATATCAATAAAATAGATAGAATGTATAATTTCCAAAGTATAATCTTTAGAAATTGAAGTAGAATTTCGAGTGGAAAGTAAGTGTTGACAAACAAGAAAAACGACTTTAATGAATTTAATATTGATCGTTTCTATAAAGACTATTTGAAAGGACCTAAAATATTTAAAAAAAGAGATGCATTGGAACCTTCATATATACCCGAGGAATTACCCCATCGGGATAAAGAAATCGAACAAATTGCTGGAAAAACAGCCTGTACTTTAAAAGGAGATACACCCCCTAATTTTTTATGCTACGGAATGACAGGAACGGGAAAAACAGCAACAATTCGATATGTAAGCCAAAAATTGGACCAACGTTGTTCAAAAAACAGGCCTTGGTGGATCTATGTTAATTGTAATGTGGTGTCAACTCCTTACCGTATTTTGGCACATATCTTTAATACCATTACAGAGAAAGAGAAAATTCCTCCAACTGGCCTTCCTAAGGATATTATCTTTAAAAAATTGCTAGGTTTATTGGATCAAATAGTAGGGAATTCAATTTGCTTTTTAGTTTTAGATGAAATTGATTTTTTGATAGAAAAAAAGGGAGGAAATGAAATTCTCTACGACCTAACTCGGCTAAACGAGAATCTTGATACTTGTAGAACGAACTTAATAGGGATTTCTAATAAATTGAAATTTATGGAATATTTAGATCCAAGAGTTTTATCTAGTTTAGGAGAAGAAAAACCAATCGTATTTCACTCATATAACGCTAAAGAACTTGGAGATATTCTTAACGATAGAGCTAAAATTGCATTTTACGACGATGTTTTAAAAGATGATGTTATTCCATTATGTGCAGCATTAGCAGCGAAGGAACATGGAGATGCTAGAAAGGCATTACAATTATTAAGAAAAGCAGGAGAGTTAGCAGAAATAGCTCAAAATAAATTTATTACAGAAAAACATGTAAATAAAGCTCAAGAAGATTTAGAAAAAGATCATATCGTAGAATACATATTAGGGATGCCACTTCAGACCCAATTAACATTAACGGCCATTTATTTAATATTAAAATATGAGCCAGAACATATTATCACATCAGGCGATATTTACGATGTTTATTCTGAGTTAAGCCAAAAAATTCCCGGGATTAAACGATTAACTAAAAGAAGAATTAGTGATTATATTAACGAGTTGGCTTTAGCTGGCATCATTAATGCAAACATAAAATCAATGGGGTATTATGGAAGAACTAAAATAATTAATATTGATGTTGGGTTGGATTTATTAGAAAAAGTTTTGAAACAAATCGATAAAATTAATGATATTCTTAACTATAAGCCCGTTTTATTACAAACAGATAAAGTCAAAGTGAAAAATAATACTTTTAGAAAGTTAATGTAACTTAATCCGTAAATTCCCATTCATTAATGTTGTCTGAGATAGATTTAAGAAAAGAAGATGTATATACTTCATTTTTTTCTTTTAAAAGAAGAAATAACTTTACTAAGTGTTTACAAAATTTTTTTTTTTCTGAACGTTTTGTATGAAAATCGTGGCAATTATGAGTTAGAATTTTTTTTTTTGTATTGATTACTATGAAATACAAATCCTCTTTTGTTCCAGTTACTTCAGCTTTGATTATACCTTTATTCAAATCAAATTCTTTTAGATTGAAAGCCGAATTAGATACTGTTGCAGCTCGATTTATAGTTCCTTTATCCAGAAACGCTTTTAAAAGAGTGTTAAAATTAGAACCTTTTTCTTCTTTAACACTTTTTTCATAACTAGGTTTTTTTTTATTTATATTAATTTTCTTGGAAATAATATTTTTTCTTTGTTGTTGCCAATTTTCACATTTTTTATTTAAATTTGGAGACAAGGCGATAGTTTCATTCACATCTTTTTTTAACAAATTATTTTTAATCGAGTTTTGGATAAAATTTAAAGCTTTTTCTGGAGGTAAAAGAAAAAATTCAAATGATATTTTATACAATAAATCATTAATGGATACTTTTGGGAGATCTATTATCTTCCAGATATATAAAAGAAATTCTGAAACATCCTTATTAGGAATTGCTAAGTTCATCATTAAAATATAATCAATTTAATTTTTTAAAGTCTAGTTTAGACGCATTAAGCGTATCTAACTCTATAATAGGAACTATTCCGGGAGTAGGGGTTATTCCAAAACTTTTCATAAACTCGGTTTGAGATTGAAAACAACCCGAATTAACTAATGAAACATTTCTATATTTACCTTTCCCATAAATATGTACATGTCCTGTGTGAAAAATATCAGGGATTTTTTCAATCACAAGCCAATCTCTTGAAATAGGTGCAATCTGCGTTTTGCTTCCGAAAATTGGAGCTAAGTGCCTGCAGATAAGCATTTCTCTCATGGTTTTTACAGGTGTGTTATTTTCTAAATCGGGGATCATTAAGTTTAAATCAATCATACTATCTCCATGAAAGACTAGCGTATTTACATCATGAGTTTTTATTACAGCGGGATTTCCTATACATTTAACACCTATATTAATTAAACTCTCAGCATATTTTTTTGGTACTGCAGGACGAGGAATAGCATTTCTAACTGGTTCGTGATTACCAGAGCTATAAAATATTTTAATATAATCAGGTAATCCAGAAATAAATTCGGAAGCTTTATTAAATTGTTTATAAATATCTGAGATTATAAGATCCTCTTGTTGGTTCGGATAAACACCAATTCCATCTACTAAATCTCCGTTAATAATTATATATTTTACTCTGCCAGCCATCTCTCTTACATTTGAATTGCCAATTTTTCCGTTTAAAAATTTTACAAATCTTTTCCATAATTTTTCTTCAAATTCTCTACTTCCAATGTGAGTATCCGAAATTAAAGCAATGGATAAAGGTTCAGTAGATCTGTTTGGTTCATAATCAGTAGGAATGTCGATTTTTGAAATATCATTAGCAAAGATCAAACCTTTTTTGCCTTTTTCTCCAGGATTATATGTACCCTCAACTAAAATCATCTGATCATTAACAATCTTTTTGGCCTTTTTGAAAATATCTTGGTTTTTTGAGTTTTTAGTTATTAAAACATTGATAGAACCTGTTAGATCTTCTATGTTTATCATATAATTGCCTTTTTTTGTCTGGCGGAAATCTTTAATCATTCCTATCGTAGAAACTTCTTGGCTAACTGAATTTCTGAATATATTCTTAATTTTGGAGGCGGAAAAACTTTTACTTCTTTTTTTCATCAATTTTTGAAGGCGATTAAATTTATCTACTGTTAATTCGTAAAAATCATTATAACTCCCGGTAGTATGTAATTTACCTGTTGGATCCTTGATTATTGAATATTCAAAGGGATAATCTTTAGCTATTGGTTTAAAAAAAAGAGCGGATTTAGTGGATCCTATTGGTTTAATTTTTGACTCTCTTTTCATTTTTATTTCAGGTGAACTTTCACCTAAAGAAACATTTACAGGTGATTTTACATTCATTTTAATGGATCCTTCTATATTTAGCTGTTTTTCGTTCAATGGAGAATTTCTCTCCATTTTTATTTGCGTATTATCTTTTTCAAAAATATTTTTCTCGTCATATATGTTAGAATCATCTTCCATAGAAAAAGAATTATCTTTAGTTAAAGTTCTCTTCAAAACATTTACTATTTCTTTGTTTGATATTTTATTTAGAATACTTTTACTTAAACACCCTTTGAAGGATGGCAAAAAACTTAATTCTTTAATAATAATAGAAAGCCTTTTTAAAGGATCGTCAAGATCAAGAATTAGATTTAGCATTGAAGGCGTTATATTCATGCCTGAATTAACTAATTTATTAATTACTTTTCTTCTTAATTCTAAATTTCCTACTTTCAACATTTTATCAACTAATCGAGGATTATTTTTACTATTGCGTGATGGCATTATATTGTTTGTTATTAAAGAAAAAACATTTTTTGTTTTTAAATAAAGAGACACTCTCTATTAATTAAATAATACTTGAAAGAAAAATATCCTATTAATAAATTAATTTAATTTGAATAAGAACAATAAAAAGATAATATCTTTATTTTTTTAATTGTACGTTCTATAAATATTTTAAAAGCGCGTTAAATATGGTAAAAATGAGTAAAGAGATGGAAGATTATTTTTCTAACATTCAGCGTGGAGTTAATCGTTGTTATGATATCGCAGAAGAGGCTCGTAAAAAAGGTTATGATCCAGAATTATATGTCGAAACACCACAAGCTAAAGATTTAGCAGGTAGAGTAGAAAAACTAGTAGGTCCGAAGGGAGTCGCAGTTTTAATAAGAAAATTAAAAGAACAAGGGAAATCTGAAGATGAAATCGTTTTTCAAGTTGTAACAGATATTTTAGAAGAAAGAATAGGAGCCTCAGAATCGTTAGAAATACGTGTTGAGAGAGCCATTAGGGTAGGATTAGCAATAAAAACAATGGGAGTCGTTAGTGCTCCACTTGAAGGGATCTCAAAAATTTTAATTAAAGAAGATTATTTAGGGAATAAATACTTGTCTTTATATTTTGCAGGTCCAATTAGAGCTGCAGGAGGAACTACGGCGGCTTTATGTGTTTTAATTGCAGATTATGTAAGAAAGAAGGTAAATATTCCCAAGTTCGAGGCAACTGAGGGAGAGACTGGTAGATATGTAGAGGAGATTAAGCTTTATGATAGAAGGGTACATTTACAATATCCTTCTTCAAATGATGAGATAAGATTTGCAGTGAAACATTTACCAGTTGAAATAAACGGAGATCCTACTGAAAAAGAGGAAGTATCAGCATATAGAGATCTGCCTAGAATTGATACAAATAATATTCGTGGAGGGGCTTGCCTCGTATTAAACGATGGGGTTCTTCTTAAAGCACCTAAACTACTTAAAATCGCAAAAGAAATGAAGATAGAAGGGTGGGACTGGCTAGCATCCTTAAAGAAAATAACTCCTAAGGAAAAAGAAGATAATAAAAAAGCAAAAAAGATAAACGGGGATAAAAATATAACTCCAAACTTTAAATATATCACCGAGATAATAGCTGGTAGACCAGTATTTAGTCATCCATCGCGAATTGGGGGGCATAGAATAAGATATGGGAGATCTCGAAATACAGGTCTAGCAGCAGGAGGTATGCATCCCGCAACAATGTCAATTCTTGATAATTTTATTGCTATTGGAACACAACTTAGAACAGAGCGTCCAGGAAAAAGTACAAGTATCACCCCTGTTAGCAACATTGAACCACCAATAGTAAAATTGAAAAATGGAGATGTAATTCGAGTATCTAATTTTCAAAAAGCAAGAGAAATATTTGCTGAAATTAAAAAAATTTTATTTTTAGGTGATATTCTTTTTGGGTTTGGGGAATTCTCAGAAAATAATCATAAATTAATACCATCTGGGTATGTAGAAGAATGGTGGGTGCTGGACTTGGAAAAAACTGCTAAAAGATTGAATAAGAATAATAAAAAAATAATGGGATTTATACTTAATCCTTTTGAACACATACCTACAGCAGAAGAAGCAATAAAAATTTCTCAAGATTATGATATTCCCTTACATCCTACTTATACAGACTTCTGGGGTAATCTTTCAATAAAAGAACTAGAAATTTTAAGAGATATTTTTATTGATAGTTATTCTGAAACTGAAGAGATAATTGATTTACAACTAAATAAAACGATTAAAAAAATCTTGGAAAAAGCATTTGTGCTACATAGAATAAAAAATGATAAAATTATTTTTAGTAAGGCAATGAATTATATTTATAAGACGATTTTTAACCTCACGAATAATGAACTAATTAACATTAAGAAAGAGGATGATGTATTTTCATACTTTTATAAAGTTTCTTCAATCAAAATTAAAAATAAAGCACCTTATTTTATTGGAACTCGTATGGGTCGTCCTGAAAAATCTGAAAGAAAAAGCATGAAAGGTGTACATACATTATTCCCATTAAGCAATGTAGTGGGTACCTCTCGCTTAGTGGAAAAAGCAATGGAATATACTAAAAGAAAGAATGCTGAATACAAATCCTATAAAAAAACCCCCAATACTATTGAATTTGGTAACGCTAGAGAAGATATAGTAGAAACGGGTAAAATAAAGATTGATGTATGTAGAAAGGTATGTTCCCAATGTGGATTTGTTACTATTTTTAATTTATGCCCTAAATGTGGAACTCGTACTGAAATTCGAAAAATCTGTCCAAAATGTAAAAAACTATATCCTTCATTCGAGAAAGAATGCCCCAAATGCAAGGATCGCTTACAATTATCCTATGAAGCTAAATTCGATATCAAACAACATGTAAATTCTAAATTGAAATCGTTAAATATGCAATTGCCTGAGAAATTAAAGGGAATTCTTGGTTTAACGAATAAATATAAAGTCCCCGAACCAATTGAAAAAGGGATATTAAGAGCTAAAAATAATGTTTTAGTATATAAAACAGCAGAGGTTCGGTATGATGCAACAGATATCCCTTTAACTCATTTTAAACCAAAAGAAATTGGAATTGGTATTAATAAACTTAAAGAATTGGGTTATTTAGCAGATTTCAAAGGAGACCCTTTACAAGATGAAAATCAAATTCTTGAACTTAAAGTTCAGGATATTATACTTTCGGATGATTGTGTTAAATATTTTATTAATATTGCTAATTTCTTGGATGATGAATTAGAGTTATTCTATGGAATGGATCGTTTTTATAATATTATGAAAAAAGAATATCTAATTGGACATATTGTTGTTGGATTAGCACCACATACTAGTTGTGGAGTTATTGGTCGAATAATTGGATTTACTCCCGCCAGATCTATATATGCACATCCTTTTTGGCACGCTGCAAAGCGACGTAATTGCGACGGAGATGAAGATGGTATTATGCTTCTTTTAGATCCCCTTTTAAATTTTTCTAGATCTTATTTACCAAATAAAATTGGGGGTAGGATGGATGCACCATTGGTAATCAGTACTATTTTAGACCCAAATGAGATCGATGCAGAAGCACATAACATTGATACTTTATACCATTATCCTCTGGAGTTCTACGAGGTAACTGAGGGATTTTCATTACCATCTGATGTCGAAGACATCATGAAATTAGTTAAAAATCGTTTGGGGACCTCAGAACAATATGAAAATATCGGATTTAATATACCTACAGAAAATATTAATGAGGGACCTATAATGACAAGTTATAAAATCGGTGAGATTGACGATAAAATTAAAGCACAATTACATCTTGCCAAAATAATCAAGGCTGTTGATGCTAAAAATGTGGCAGAAAAGATCTTATCGTCCCATTTTACTCCCGATATTTTAGGTAATTTGAGGAAATTCGCTGTTCAGGAGTTTAGATGTATAAAATGTAACGAAAAATTCAGGCGTCCACCACTTTCGATTGAAGGTAAATGTCCAAAATGCGGAAATAATGTTATTTTGACGGTAAATCGCGGCGGTATTGAAAAGTATATTCCTAAAGCTCTCAAAATATGTAAAGAATTTAAGTTGGAGGATTATACTCTTCAACATATGGAATTAGTAGAGGAATACGTAGAAAGTTTGACTAATAATCCTAAAATTAAGCAACAAAAACTTAGCGATTTTTTTTAGTTTAGACTTGTGGTTAAGAAGCTAATTCAATTTTTAGCAAAATAATAATAGATTTGCTAAAAACAAAAAATCATAAAACATGCAGGAGGTGGGATTTGAACCCACGAAGACCTATGTCATTCTCCCTGAGATGCATATCTCAGTCTAGAGCCTCAGTCTAGCGCCGTAGACCAGGCTTGGCAACTCCTGCAACAATAAATTCAAAAATAAATTTTAAAATCTTTGATATTGATTTAATAAGATAATATATTGAATTTTTAAAATTTTTTTAGTTTATTATCGTTAGTTATAAAAATAACATTTAAAATAACAAAATAATAATCAATAGACCAACAATGGTTTCCAGAAGCACAAAAAGAATGTTTATTAATTCACTTTCTAACGATTTAGAAAGACAACTATTAGAACAATTACAAAATATCAAAAAAATGCAGCTTCAGAGGACTTTCAAGAAGGTAAAAGTTCTTTTTTTTAAGCGGAGATTACAAATTTCAAGGGAAAATAGAGATTAGAATAATAAAAATTTAAATCTGAGAAATTTATCTTATTATTTAACTTGAATGTTAATTATATAACAATAAATTAAAGGTAAAAATTCGTGTCTATTGATAGAAATAAACTTGACGCTTTACTTAAGTGGTATAGACAAGAAATTGGAAAAGATTTAATTGCGGCCATAATTGTAAATCGAGAGGGATTGGTAATTGAAGCACTTGCCAGTTCTGAAGAAAAATCAATCGACGAGGAGATCGTTGGGGGAGTTAGTGCGCTCGTTGAGCCTGTTCTCAACAGAATTACGCAAGAGTTTAGTTCAGGAGCTTTTGGAACAGGTACTTTTGACACAGAAGAATACCGATTGATTTTCTGTGAGGCTGGACCTGAGGCGATTTTTGTTACTGTTCTTGACGCGATGGGGATGGTCGATCCTGTATTTCCATATGCTTATTTAGCAGCTGAAAAAATCACCCGTATATTTGATGGTCGTAGTGTAAGTCCGGTAATTCCCAAAATAATAACTGATCCGCAAGATTTTCAAAAAATTGAACGAAAAGTAGATAAAATACAAAGAATTAAAGTTCAATCAGGTGAATACGCTTATAAATTAATTTTAGGAGGCGATGGCGCTGTAGGAAAGACAAGCATGGCACATCGTTTCGTAGAGGACGCATTTGAATCGGATTATCTCTCCACAATCGGTACATCTATAATGAAAAAGGAATGTGAATTCTCTGAGCTTGAATCTAAGGTACGATTTGTAATTTGGGACTTGGCAGGGCAGTCTCAATTCGCTAGAGTGCGTCAATCTTATGTAGCAAATGCAGAGGCAGGTATTTTAGTTTTTGATGTGACACGGCGAGAAACTTACGATAATATAAAGCAATGGCACAAAGAAATTTTGAAATTCACAGACGAAATTGTTTTAATTTTAGTTGGAAATAAAATTGATCTATCAGATTCAAGAGTAGTTTCTAAAGAAGATGGTGAAGTTTTAGCTCAACAATTGGGCTTAAGTTACATAGAATCTTCAGCAAAAACCGGCGAGAATATTGAAGAAGCATTTAGAATGATCGCATTACAAATTTTAAAAATATTTATTTATACAGAAGAAGTATAATATAAAAGAGCCTCTGGGGGGATATTCAGCGTGTTTGGAATTCAAACACTACCAATTGAACCCCCGACCTACAGATTACGAATCTTTAGCATCCTCAATAATGTTCAAAAAGAATGTTGCTATACCGCTAAGCCACAGAGGCAAAAAATATAACTTATTAATTATAAATTATAAAGGAATTTTAAATTTTTTCTAATGAATAATAAACTTCAGATAGGAAATCTCGGAGAAAATAGATTAATAAAAATCATTGAAAAATTGGTTTTAAAAGAAACTGGTAAAGTATTATTAAGAGACGATTCTTTTTTTTTTTATCTAAAGGATAAAAATTCAGATGATAAACTAGTTTTAAATTCAGATATGTTAGTTTCTACAACTGACGTTCCACCTCACATGAATTACTTTCAAATTGGACGAAAAGCCGTTCTTATGAATTTAAGTGATTTAATAGTAAAAGGTGTTAAACCAAGAGGGATTATTATTTCCTTAGGATTATTTAAAGACATGCTAGTAAGTAATTTTAAAGAATTAATAATGGGCATTGTTGATTATTGTATTAAATGGAATTTAGATTATGTTGGTGGCGACCTTAACGAAACAAAAGAATTAATTATTAATCCCACTGTGTTTGGCTTTGGAAACCATTCAAAAATAATTTACAGGAATGGTTTAAACTCAGGTGATTTTTTAATAGCGAATGGAAAATTTGGGTTAACAGGAGTAGGATTTGATATATTATTGAATGAAAAAGGTGACTACAACAGCCATCATTCTTATAGAAGATCAATTATGAGCGTTCTAGAACCTAACGATTTGGGTCTGGAAGCATTTATTTTAACTAAGAATAATTTTGCCATGGCAAGTATAGACTCCTCTGATGGTTTAGCAAAATCCTTAATGGATTTGATAGATTCAAATCCAAATAAAAATGTTGGGTTCGAAATTAATTTTGACGAAGAATTAATAGATAAGGAAGCGCGGAATTATTCTGTAGAATTTGATTTTCCTTTAGAAAACTTAATTTTCGTTGGTGGAGAGGAATTTATTCATTTATTTACAGTTGATCCAAGAAACTTTGACTCTGCATTAAAAGCAATTCAAGCTAAAAAAGGAAAGATCTTTAAGATCGGAAGAGTAATACCTGACAAAAAAATCTTTGTTGTAAAAGATGAAAAAAATATTGAATTAAAAAGTTTTGGATATGAACATTTCCGAAAAGATTCTTGAATATAACGCTTTATATTAAAGATTTTAAAGATTACGGTATTCAGACTATACTAAATAAAATTTTTATATTAGTGTGGATTTATTTAATTAGTTTTAAATTAAAAGTAAAAAAAATAAAATTTATTATTAATCTCGGGCTATTGGCGCAGGCAGGTAGCGCAGCAGGCTTTTAACCTGACGGTCAGGGGTTCAATAATGTGTTTGAATTCCAAACACGCTGAATATCCCCTATAGCCCGTATTTATTTATCATTTTTTCTTTAATATTTTTAAGATATTTTTAATTATACTATGATTTATTAACCATAACAAATCTCTCCAAATTAATAATATGAACACTCTAGAATTTAAATTACCCACTGACCAACCAGAACAATTATTAGTGAAATCACAGGATAATACAAATCCAGATTTCGGATGTGAACCAGAAAAGAGAGATATTGAAAAGCTCTTACAGTATGGAGTAATTAATCTCGACAAACCAAGTGGACCAACGAGTCACGAGGTTTCTTCGTGGGTGGGAAAAATATTAGGAATTCAAAATGTTGGTCATGGAGGTACTTTAGATCCTAAAGTAACTGGAGTTTTACCCTGTGCTCTTGGTAAGGCCACTCGAGTTTTATCAGCCCTTTTATCTGCTGGAAAAGAGTATGTATGTGCCATGTTTTTACATTCTCCACAACCACAGAAAAAAATAGAATCAATTTTTAGAATATTCACAGGAAAACTCTATCAAAGACCGCCTATTAAGTCCTCTGTAGCTAGAAAATTAAGAATACGGAACATTTACTATAACAACATATTAGAAATAAACGAACATCGTGTTTTATTTAGAGTTGGGTGTGAGGCCGGAACTTACATTCGAAAATTGTGTTTTGACATAGGTGAAGCACTCTGTTCAGGAGCCCATATGTTAGAATTGAGGAGAACCAGAGTAGGGAATTTTAGAGAAGATAATAATTTAATTACACTTCAAAATTTAAAAGACGCATTAACAATTTATCAATTAGAGGGTGAAACCCATTATTTAAAAAGATTAATCTTTCCAATGGAGAAAATGGTTGAACATTTATCAAAACTTTATGTAAGAGACACTGCTGTTGATGCATTATGTCATGGTGCTGATCTTGCAGCTGCAGGATGTTGCTATATTGATGCTAGGGTAGAAAAAGACGACCAAGTTGCATTGATGACCTTAAAAAAAGAACTAATTGGATTTGGCATTGCAAAGAAAAATGCAATGAATATTAATAGAGCAAAATCAGGTATAATGGTCAAGACAAGTAAAGTTTTTATGGAGAGAGGAACATATCCTCGATGGAATAAAAAATAACAGAAAATTAGAATTTCAACAAAAATGGAACGAAATAACTCTCATTATTATTCAAAATTTCCTAAAAGCAATGTAAAAATATATACCATTTCAGAAAGTTTGAGAAGGCATCTTTACTTCTTTAAAACGTTACCGGGAGTTTTTTCTTTTAAAAAATTAGATTTGGGTACAAAAGTCTTTATCGAATATATGAAAATTCCAAAAGGCAAGCCAAGTGTTTTACTTGATTTAGGATGCGGTTATGGAGTTATAGGTATAATTTTAGGATATGAATCACCTAAAAGTAAGGTTTATTTCATAGATATAAATAACCGAGCAGTATGGTGTGCTAAAGAAAATATAAAATTAAATTTAACTGAGTATAAAAAAAGAATTATAGTATTACAGGGGAATTACCTAGAACCTATTAAAAAAAAGAATTTAAAATTTGACGGAATTTACATGAATCCACCCTTACGACAGGGAAGGGAGGAATTTATTGAACTTATCAAGGAGGTTCCAAATAATTTAAATAAAAATGGATTTTTTCAGTTTGTAATTAAGAAAAAAATGGGTGCTCCCTTTATTTTAAAGTATTTTAGAAATTTATTTCCAGATAAAAAAATAGAGATATTATGCAAAAGAAGTGGATATTGGGTTTTTAATTGTTGTTTTGATTAATATCTTTTTTAATTGTCAATAAAAAAAAATCAAACAAGATTAAAAATAGTAAAATTTTTTTAGAATTTTTACTTACTTAGTATATAGACTTGAGATTTTAGAGGATTTAATTTTTGACCAAGAAAAAAGATATAGATATCTTGCGTCACCAATTGGTACCAAAACATATCCTTTTAACGAAGAAAGAAACGCAAGAGCTCTTAGATAAATATAAAATAAATGTTATTGATCTTCCACAAATATTTGAAAAAGATCCGGTCGCAATCGCGATTGGAGCAAAGGAGGGAGATGTTGTTATGATTCTACGCGAATCTAATACAACCGTTAAATCTATAAGCTATTATCGATATGTTAAAAAAGAAAAAGTATAGTATAATTTCTTTTTATTTAAATTAAAGAGAATAATGAAGGTATTATGACAGAATTTTTAAATAATGAAGATAAATGGGTTATTTTGAAAAGTCTTTTTGATGAAAAGGGACTAGTTCGCCAACATTTAGATTCTTATAACGATTTTATTGAAAATGAGATGCAAGAAATTGTTAGCGAGTCGGGTGAAGTAGTTCCAGATATCCCTGGATTTAAAATAAAATTTGGTAAAATTATAATTGGTCGTCCAAAAGTACGAGAAGCTGATGGAGCTACGATGGAGATTACGCCTATTGAAGCAAGAATCAGAGAGTTGAGTTATGCTGCAGATATTACTTTAGAAATGACGCCTATTACGATAGATGAACGAACTCAAAAAGAAGAAGCTGAAGAAATTCTTGATATTTATATAGGAAAGATTCCTATTATGTTAAAAAGTTGTAGGTGCCCTTTAGAAAGTTTATCAGAACAAGAATTAATAAATCGCGGTGAAGATCCCTTAGATCCTGGTGGTTATTTCATAATAAATGGTACAGAACGAGTGCTTGTTACTCAAGAAGATTTAGCCCCCAATAGAATTTTAGCAGAAGAGGCGAGCAAAAGTTCGAGTGCGACTCATCAGGCAAAAGTGTTCTCAACTAGAAGTGGATTTAGAGCACCTGTTACAATTGAAAGAAAAAAAGATGGAAATTTAAGAGTTTCGTTTCCATCCGTTCCGGGCAAAATTCCATTGGCCATTCTCATGCGTGCCTTAGGTTTACATTCTGATAAAGAAATTTTTGAAGCCATATCAGAAAATCCAGAAATACAAAAAGAATTGATTCCTGTAATAGATGTGGCTACGGAAATCCAAGTTTTAAAAGACCCTGAGAAATCACAACAAAATGCCCTTGATTACATCGGTAAACGCGTTGCCATTGGTCAGACAAAAGATTATCGTATTAGAAGGGCTCTCCAAGTATTAGATCGATATCTTTTACCACATATCGGAAACAATGAAGAAGATAGAATTAAAAAAGCATATTATTTGGGACAAATGGCACAAAAAGTTATGGAACTTGCCTTAGGGTATAGAGATCCCGACGATAAGGACCATTATGCAAATAAACGATTAAAGTTAGCCGGGGAGTTGTTTACTTCCCTGTTTAGAGTGGCTTTTTTAAACCTAGTAAAAGATATTAAGTATCAATTGGAACGGACAGCCGTAAGAGGGAGGGCGCCAAATATAAAAACTGCTGTAAGAGCTGATGTAATTACAGAAAGAATTAGACATGCTTTAGCGACTGGGAATTGGGTTGGAGGCAAAGCAGGAGTTAGTCAATTGCTAAATAGAACAAATCATGTGGGAACATTAAGTCATTTAAGGAGGGTTATATCGCCTCTGAGTCGAAGTCAACCTCATTTTGAAGCCAGAGATTTACATCCAACTCAATGGGGTAAAATTTGTCCCGCAGAAACTCCTGAAGGTCCTAATTGTGGTTTGGTTAAAAATCTTGGATTAACATCAATAATATCGGTTGGAACTGAAGAAAGAATCCTTGAAAATATTTTAATCGATATAGGAGTAATTCCAATAAATGAAGTAAAAAACATTAAAGGCGATAAGGTTAAAGTGTTTTTAAATGGTAAATTAATAGGGATTCATCAGCAATACAACTCATTTATTCGTGAATTCAGAGAAAAACGAAGGAATGGAGAAATTGGTCATCACGTAAATTTAGGATATTATCACGATTCTAAAGAGATACAAATAAATTGCGACGCTGGAAGAGCTACTAGACCACTTTTAGTAATAAAGAATAAAAATTTACTAATTACGAAAGAAGATGTTGAAAAGATTACACAAAACAAATATTCATGGTCAGATTTGATTGACAAAGGAGTAATTGAATACTTAGATGCTGAGGAAGAAGAGAATGCGTATATCGCTATGTTTGAAGAGGATATTACATCTGAACATACACATCTAGAAATATCTCCTGCTGCAATACTAGGAATTTGTGCATCTATTATCCCTTTTCCCGAACATAATCAATCGCCGAGAAATACATACGAAGCTGGAATGGTCAAACAAGCATTAGGATTGTTTGCCGCAAATATGCATTTAAGACTAGATACAAGAGGACATACATTGCATTATCCCCAAAAACCTTTAGTGAAAACAAGTCCAATGGAAATTGTAGGATTTAACAAAAGACCTGCTGGTCAAAATTTTGTTGTAGCAATGATGAGTTTTGAGGGATTCAATATTGAAGATGCCATAATTATTAATAAAGCATCAATAGAACGTGGTCTTGCACGAAGCCACTTTTTTAGAACTTACGACGCTGAAGAGAGAAAATATCCGGGTGGTGAAGTTGATAAATTCGAAATTCCAGAAAGAGGCGTAAGAGGTTTTAAGTCAGCTGAATCGTATCGTTTATTATCAGAAAAGGATGGAATAATTGAACCTGAAACCCAAGTTAATGGAGGAGATGTGCTTATTGGGCGTACTTCCCCACCAAGATTTATTAAATCGTACGAAGAATTTGAACTTATGCAACCTAATAGACGTGAAACATCGAAAAATATGAGACATAATGAAAAAGGAATTGTTGATACAGTCATTATCTCAGAAACAGTTGACGGAAACAAATTAGTGAAAATTAAAGTTAGAGATTTAAGGATACCTGAATTAGGAGACAAATTTTCTTCTCGGCATGGACAAAAAGGCGTGCTTGGTTTAGTTCAACCAGCTGAAGATATGCCTTTTACAGCAACCGGTGTAATCCCAGATATCATTGTGAATCCACACGCTATGCCTTCGAGAATGACATTAGGACAATTATTTGAAGGGATAAGCGGCAAAATAGCATGTAATTCGGGAAAGCTAGGTGATGCTACAGCATTCGAATGGAAGGATATAACTAAATTACAAGAACAATTGGTAAACGCAGGATTTGAATTTAATGGAAGAGAAATTATGTATAATGGAATTACTGGAGATAAATATGAGGCAGGAATCTATTGCGCTCCAATTTATTATCAAAAATTGTATCACTTAGTTGCTGATAAATTACACGCTAGAGCTAGAGGTCCGGTACAAATTTTAACAAGACAACCCACGGAAGGACGAGCACGAGAGGGAGGGTTAAGATTTGGAGAAATGGAGCGTGACTGCCTTGTGGGGCATGGAAGCGCCTTGTTGTTAAAGGAAAGATTATTAGATGAATCCGATCGAACGGTAGTTTTAGTTTGTGAAAAATGTGGCCTATTAGCGGTTTACGATCGAAACAGAGACAAACGCTATTGTCCAGTATGTGGAGAAGGAACAAATATTTCAAAAGTTGTTTGTTCTTACGCGTTTAAATTGCTTCTTCAAGAGATGATGAGCCTTGGATTAGCCCCAAGATTGAAGCTTAAAGAAAAAATATAGATTTAAAACATTATATTTAATCTTTTTTTTAATTGACGGAATATACTCTATAATCCTGCATTTAACAAAAAGAAATGAAAAGCCAACCCTAATAATATTGAAGCAATTACAATTGTAATAATTGAAAGTTTAATTGAAATTTCTCTTCCATATTTAGTGTATATGACTAAAACAGCTAAAGCCAACAATCCAAAAGATAAAAAAATCCAAGCAAGAGACCACATAGCTAATGAAGGGCCTTCGTACCACTCTTCAGGGGGTTTTCCCTCAAATGGATTTTTAATTTGAATTAGTGATATTAAACTAATTGTCCATATCAATATGGATAAGAGCATTTAAATTCGATTTGATTTTTTTTTGATTTTTTAAGTTAGAAATCATCCTTTTTTTTTTAAGTTTATCAATCAAATATCAACAATTAAAATTTAAAGAGATGTTATTTTTAATAAAATAATAAATTCCATTTAATTTTTTGTTAAACAATTAAACTTAAGAATAAAAAAATGCATTTCTTAACGAAATTAACAATATCTCCTATTTTAGAGGACCCAGCAAAAAATCATAAAGACATTCATCGTCATTTTTATCGATATTCCAAAGGAGATTTTATAGGTCCCGCATTAAAAATAAAGAAGACAAAACCTAGAATAACGCTTAAAGGGACTCACGAATACGAGGACTTGATACAAGAAATTGTGACAAGTACAGTTACTGAAGAATTAATTAATATTGAAGGAGTTTTAATTACGGGTAACGATATAAGCAATACAATTACAAGTTTAGGGTTGAATTGGGAACTAAAAAAATCAAAGGGTCAAACTAAAAATTATAAAGCAATAGTTGAGGACACAATTAATAAAAAAACTCTTTTAGAAAGCATTGAAAAATTTAGAGAGGCATCTTATTTATTACTAAATTTTAACCTAAATCCAACTTGTAAAGTCACAACAAAAAACAGAATACCTCAGCCATCAAAAAAAAAAAATAGAAGATGACCATATAAATAAAAGAATTCAATTTTGTAGCGGAATAATTGCTAATACTGCGGAAAACGAAAGGTTGGTTTTAAATTTAGCCTTAGAAGATTTTAAATCGGATATCTTTGAAAAATGGAAAAATATAACGATTACTAATAATTATAAAATAAATGAAATTGA
>JAUWBH010000195.1 GCA_030605085.1 Promethearchaeota archaeon
TTTTTTTAAATAAGATTTTTTGTTAAATTTGAGTCTTTCATCCATATTTTAGAAATAAAACGATTTTTTTGTTAAATTTATTTATAACGCATTAAATAGTACTACATATATAAATTTTCATCTTATTCTAAGGTTAATTAAAAGTATTAATAAAAAAAAAAGATTAGTCTTTCATGTTAAATCTTATAGGTTTAACGTGGCTATATGTTGTCCGTTGAGGTACAACAAGAGTGTCCGTCCATTATTGGTCTCTTAGACCTCACATATTTATTAAATATATATTTATCATTTTTTAAATGCGGTTCTAACCCGTATTTAATGCAAACATAAACATTTGCTCTTAGTTTAACCATTTTACCCTTACATTCTTCGCACTTCTTATCAGTAGAACTCCATTTTGACCGACCAGCAATAGTATCCATCCGACGCGATGATCTTGTCATATAATTCAATTACATTCTTTAAAATTCTTCCTCAACTTTCCTTAAAACAGCACATATGTTTGGGAAAGATATCTCAAATTTCCTTCTTCCTGTTTCTTTTAGTAATTGCTTTAATGTTTTTCCTTTTTCATTTAAAATTTGATCAATTTCACGTTTAATCCTATGTCTCCAAATGTGATTTTTATTCCCTGAGAGATCGATTCTAATATTTAACTGAAGCTCAATTAATTTTGCAACTTCTTCCTCAATACAAGTTCTTGGACCTGAGATAATACAATATAAATTAATATTATAATTGCCATGTCTACATTTTATCAAAAAAGCATCTTGGAGTGGAATAATTTCTGTAACATTTACTCCGATTGAGTTTAATTTTTTCTTAATTTCGATATCAGGATTCTCCTTTATATGTTCTCCATCAACGATAAAGATAATTTTGCAGAATCCATGACTAAGATTTTCTATTATCAGATTCAGCGCACTTAAACCAGTTTGTTTTTTAATTGGTGTACGGGGATACCATATAACTTTATCAACTCCATTATATTTTTCACATATTCTCTCCAATATCATCTTGTCAGGATATGTTCCATCTCCATTGATAATTAAATGGTTGGAGCTAAATCCTTTAAGTTCTTCTACTATTTTCATAGCAATCACATTGAATTTTCATAAATCAAGAGCATCTACTAATAATCGTGGATTTGTATTTGCATTTAAAAAATCTTCTAGCTTTTCTAATGTTAAAACTTTATAGTTTAAAATATCCTCATGTGATTTTTTTAGTTGCAAAATAGTAGTATCTGTTGGTTCGATATCTGTTAATTTATATAATACATCTATACTATGAATTGATATTATAGTTTGACATTCTCTATCCTTTAACCATTTAAGAAATATGTTTATCATAGAAGGGTGTAGTCCTGCCTCAAAATCATCAATTAGTACTAACTTTGGATTTATTGCTTCAATTAATATCATGATTTTTATGAATTTTTCTGCACCTGAACCAAGATCGTTTATTTTTATGTAGGGAGTTGTATCAGGAAGAATTTTTCTAAGACGCAATGGTTCAAACATTACTTCACTATATTCGTCATCTACACATTTATTTAGACTCTTAGTAACTTTATTATGAATCCCTTTTTTTATGATGAAATCTTTTAAGACATCCATTTCTCTTTCCATTTTTTTAAAGTAAGATGTATTATTGGGTATGAATAACACAGAATTTTCTATTTGTTCTAGGGCAATATGAAAGAATACCGCTATATCACTTGAATTTTTCTGGTATACTTGATTTTTTTTATTTCTCTCAATCATAATATTGGTTGGTAAAGAATCATAGTCTACCTTTTTCTCAAAAATTAAAATTTTATAAAATTTATTATCGATATTACCATATTCGATTATTGAAGTACCTGTATATAGATATATCAGTGATTTATAATTCTTTATATCAGGGCTTGAATTATGCAGATCCCTTAAAAAATCTATTTTATTCGTTTTGGAGATTAATTCTATCGTTTTAGGAGAAGGTAATAATGATAATGCCTCTAATATTGTTGATTTTCCTGAATTATTTCTTCCTATTAAAACAGTGAAATTTGATAATTTAATTGGATTTTTACAACTCTTTATTCCTCTAAATTCTTTAATGACAAGCTTATTTACAAACATTTCTTTCTCATTTTTTTTTTTTTTTCTTCTATTATATATAAAGTATTAATTAATAAATAAAATTTAGATAGAGAGACTCTAAGATTAGTGAGAAAATAATTTGAAAACATTCATTTACTATTGATTGCTTTGAACAAGCAGCAGTGCTTTATGAACATCTTGGTAATATGGATAAGGTAAACGATAGTAGATCAATGAAAAAATAAACGATATGTTGAACTTAAAAAGATTTTATTCTGCTGAATTATTTTCAGCAGAAAAATACTAAAAATGAAACATTTTATCGGAAATAAACTTCTTATTATGGATTTATTATTTTAGAGGATAGCATTTCTCATTTTTTAAGAGCCATTATCAGCATTATGATAAAGAAGACCGTTCCTACCAAAAATATTATCAAATAGATAACTGTTCTTATTATTATCGTAAGAAATGGAATTAAACAAAAAATCGTTACCAATAGTATTAATAACCCAAAAATCAGCATCATATCTTTAACTGAAGTTAATCTATCCAAAACGATATTATTTTTAAAATTTGGTTCAGTTAAGGGTTTACTTAGATATAGCATAATTCCTATAAAAGTATAAAACCCAATAATAATAATATAAGGAATCGGAGAGTTTGGGAGTCTTTCTGGTAAAAGAAAAAAAAACATTATAATATATAGCAGAATTAAATAACCAGAAACTATGGACAACCCAAGCTTTCCAAATTTTAGCGAATGGATCGAAAAAACGGATGGATTTCGCTTAGTTTTAAATTTGATAATGTAATATAGTAAAAAAATTATACAAATGCTTCCAATACTAGCTAAAAGGGCAAGAAACAAATTATATCCAGAGCCTATAGAAACAAATGAAGCTCCTAATAAAATAATAAATAACCAAAAGCATAGTACTTTTTTATTCTTTTTAAAAAATGTCAAATGATTAGTAAAAATTATGCTTTCAAGGTTATCAGTTGACTCATTAGGGACAACAAATATTTCAAACACGAGAATGGGTATTACGAATGAAAAGATTGGATGAAAGAAAAACACTAAAACTATAAATTCACCAAAAGCTATGCCTAAAAATAGTCCAAATTGAGCGCCTTCGGAGTCTGGATATCCATACCATAAAACTTTTGTAATCCATGACTCGTATAAAGCAAAAATTACGCCCCAAAGATAGAGTTGAGGGATTGAAGTCCTTTCTGTTCTCATAGCTATATTGAGCAAAAATAAAAGATGCATTAAATAAAGCGGAAATACTACAACCAAACCCCAAACGTTAATAAACCATAAAGGCAATGAGCCTGAAAAAACTTCGGCGAAAAAAATAGATAAACTTCCTATAAATAAACATAAGAGTATTTTTAATCTGTTTGAAGGATTTTGTTCCAATGTCTTAATGTCACTCTTTGAAATTTCTTCCATATATAACTATTCATTAATTAAATTTAAAAGCATTTTTTTTAATTTAACAATAATTTTAAAAATTGATAATGTAGTAAGATTTATATATTAAAGTAGTATTTTTAATTATCAGCCTCCATATAGAGGAATTACGCATAAAGCTCATTAGGATGAGCGCTGGTTCTTGGAACTAGTGTCATAAGACATGTGGGTTCGAATCCCATTTCGCGATAAATTAACCTCTAAAACCGGAGGCAATTTATCCCTAAATTTTATTTTTGAAGATTTCCTCTATTGATTTCTCTTTTCTTTTTTTTTTAATTATTTGTTGCCAATTTGGTTCTATAACGTCAAAAGCTTTTTCGGCTAAATTTTTTAACTCATCGTCCCTAGAACTTAAAAGCGGTCCAATATAAACTAAAGCTCTTTTATCCTTAATATTTGTGAGGCTCTCAATCATATAACTCAGGCGAAATTTGTCGATATTCCCAAGATTAAGCTCTTCTTTTAATATTTCAACAATTCTTAATGTTGCTCTTGGGTCTCCAATTCTTCCCAATGCTTCTATTATACGGTTTTGTACCATTTTATCTTTTTCTGATCGGAGAGCTCGACACAAAAGATTTACTGCTCTCCCATCCTTCATTAATCCAAGCTGACGAGCTGCCTCCGCCCTTTTTTGCCAATCATCACCACGAAATAATTGGTTTAATAACGAGTTAAATTCTTTATTCTGTTCGTGCCAATTCATATTCAATTTCAAGTAAAAATTAATTTAACTACTATTATAATCTGATGATTATAAAATATAAAAAGATAAGATGGAATTTTAAAAATATGTAATTATTTTTTGAGTATAGAGTTCATGTGGTCGATTCTTTTTTGCAATAATTTTAAAGTTCCAACATCTTTTCTATGAAAAAGTTTACCTTCAACGCAACTAACTCCCTGTTCGGCAATTTGTTCAGCTTCCTCTAAATTACTTGCTATACCAAGAATCCCTATAGCTCTCGATGTAGTAGTATAGATATTATTACCTTCTCGATATACAGAGGCGTAATAATACTTAGCACCTATGTCTTTTAATTTTTCTTTATTAATTTTTACCAATTCGTCCTTTTTAGGAGATATTGGGTAACCCTCAGGAGCTAAATATTTACAAACTGTTGCTTTTTCCTCGTATTCCACATTTCGAGATAAATTTCCATTTATTATTCCCCAGCAAATGTCTACAAAATTACTTTGTAATAAGGGCAATACATTCATTGCTTCAGGGTCTCCAAACCGAGAATTATATTCGATTAATCTCAGCCCCTTAGAAGTTTTCATAAACTGACCATACAAAAATCCCTTATATTCAACGCCCGTTTCAGCTTTTACTGCAGCAACAGTCTTCTTCATATCCTGTACGGCTTCATCGACATCATTTTTATTAATAAAAGGCAAAAGATGATCTTCCATTGAATAAGATCCCATTCCACCCGTATTCGGTCCCTTATCACCATCATAAGCTCTCTTGTGATCTTGAACTAAGGGAGACCCTACAACATTTTTCCCATCAACGAATGTTTGCAATGTAAATTCTTCGCCATCGCACTTCTCTTCTAAAAGGAAAGTTGAGTTTTGGTTTACTAATTCTTGACAATAATTCAAAATGTCTTGTTTCGAGAAAAGATGGTCTCCGTAGACCTTTACCCCCTTACCACCAGTTAAACCATCGGGTTTTACAACTATGTTTTCTTCTCCCATATCTTTGATGTAGCTTTCAACTCCCTCCATTGAATTAAACTTCTTACTTTTAACATTTGAGGGTATTTTATATTTTTCCAGCAAATATCTCGTAAATATTTTGGATCCCTCCAACTGTGCTGCTTCAATTTTTGGACCTGCGCAGGATATACCACTTTTCTCCAAGGCATCAACGATTCCGACGCATAAAGGAGCTTCTGGACCAATAACAGCAAAATCTATCTTATTACTTTTACAAAATTCAATTATCTTTTGAAAATCCGTTTCGGAACAAACCTTTATTTTCTTGCTAAGATCCTCTAAACCAGCGTTTTTAAAACTCATAAACGAAAATAAATTTGCACCACCTCGAACTAAAGCTTCTCCAATCACATGCTCTCTTGCTCCATGTCCTACAATTAAACAGTTTACCATAATAAATCAATTAAATATAAAATTTTCATTTAATTTTTAATATTTTATAATAATCTAATTATTTTCTTAAAGAATTTTAACATTAATTATTAATCCGTAATTATTAAAAATAAATTCAAAAAATAAAGCGAGCTTAAATTCGCCAATTGAAACGATTTATACCTATCTAAGCAAATAGTAATATTTAACTTGTTATTTGAAATTCCGTTCCACAATAACCGCAGTATTTCACCTCAGATGGGCGCATACTGTTACAATTAGGACATAACTTGTAATCTGAAGGGAGATTATCTCCCTTCTCTTTTAAATTACTTCCACACCCCGAGCAAAAATTTGAATCTATTTTTAATTTATCTCCGCAGTATGGACATTTTAATAAAGAAAGGCTTTTTTCTTCTTTAGGGTCCTCATTAGTTATTGGTTGTTGGACGGGTTGCTGGATGCTATCAGTCATTCCGACGCGGAGAATAAGTGGTACTTTTACCAATTCATGTCTTTTAGTACGAATTGCTACTATTAATGTGAAAACACCATTTTGTTTTGGTTTAATTTTAAAAACAACCTTTTTTAATTTCTTTGACGGGATACTAACCAGTTCTCTTTTACTAATAATAACTTTTACTTCTATGGGACCAATTAGATTAATGTATATTCTTGGTAAAGATGTTTGTCCAATATTTTGCATCATTAAGCCAAAAGTCGTTGTTTTATTTACATTAGTGAAGATCTCTTCACCTTCCTCTAACCATACCTTTATTTGAGATAGTACATTCAAATTATTTCTCACTACATATATTTTTTTAATATATGTTTCTATGTTTTACATGGTAATTACTAATTAATATAAAAATTGGAGTCCAATTTTTATCAAATAAGTAAAGAAAAGCTACTTAATTTTCTATTGAGAAAATTATTTATTCATTATACAATTATCTTTCTCGCAATTATTAAGCAAAAAAATTGTCGAGATTAAAAATGTCTGACGAAAAATATAGAAAAGTAGGTAGAGTAATCGTAAAGGCGGAGGTTCTCCCTTTCCCTATTAACGATACATTATTAGAAATTTTAAAGGAGATCATTGATGAGGATGAGTTAGATTTTATTATGGCATTCCGTAGAAAATTCTCTCAAACGATGGAAGAATTAAAGAAAAGCAGTAAAATGACGGAAGAAGAAATTCTGAAAAAGATTGAATCACTTTCAAAGAAAGGAGTTATATTTAATCAGCCTAGTTCTTCCGGCATTATGGTTTATAGACTCCTTCCGCTAATGATGGTAGGTCCTTTTGAATATATTTTTATGAGAAAAATTAAACATACTGAAAGAGAAAAGAAGTTCGCACACTTGTTTTCCAAGTTATTTGACGAAGTTAAAGAGTTTATACAAGATAATTATGAAATGATTAACCCTTTATTTCTAAAAATGCCACCAATCGATAGAACAGTTCCCGTATTAGAAAATATTTCTGGTAAAGAAATTCTAATTTCAGTTAACCAAGAAGTAGATGCTCCTAAAAAACAAATCATACCAACTATAAAAGTCGAAGAAATTCTCGATAAATTCGATGATATCGCTGTTGGACATTGTTTTTGTAGACAACACAAGGATCTTTTAGGTGAACCGTGTAAAGAGACGGATATTAGAGAGAACTGCCTCACTTTTGGAAAATCAGCTCGATATTGCGTTGAACATGGATTTCAACGAATGATTACTAAGGAAGAAGCGTTAAAAATCCTAAGAGAATCTGAAGAGGCTGGTTTAGTGCATAAAGCTTTTCACCCACACTCTAATGTAGTTAAAGATGAAACGAGCATATGCAATTGTTGTAAGGATTGCTGCGCTACTTGGGAGTTACATCATGAAGGAGTATTACCAATTATTAATTCTACCAATTATCTTGCTAATGTAAATGAAGATCTTTGCGTAGGATGTGGAACGTGTGTCGAAAAATGTCATGTAAGCGCAATAAATCTAAACGGTGGTAATATAGCAAATGTAAAAAAGGAGGTTTGTATAGGATGTGGTCTTTGCGCTCATTTTTGCCCGGAAAATGCTATATCCTTATTAGAAGGTATGAGAAATGTTTATGTACCGCCAAAAAGAATTTAAAATTTAATTTTTTACTTTATTTTCGTTATCCTAATAAAATACTTATTTGTATTTAGATGTTCGATTATCTTACAAGTTTATGTCTAAATGCGTCGATAGTTTCACTGATTTCATTTATTTGAATAATGAACTCTTTAGGTTGCACTTTCTTTAACTTCTCGAAGTTTGATACGATATCTTTCAACTCATTAATCCACATTCTTAAAAGTAATTCTTGTTCCTTATCTTTCGTGAGATCTTTTAATTCGGTATTAATCAATGCTCTTATTTTTCCAAGTAACATCTTTTCATTTACGGTATAAGAGATTTTAACTACATCTTGCTGGGTTTTGACTTCTCTTAAATCGGCTTCAATTCTTTCTCTATCTTTCATAAATTTATCGTCAAATGTTTTTATCATGTCCATGATGATTTCTTCTTGAATTTTTATTCTCTCTTCTAGATTTTTTTGAGTGAATGAGACTTGTTTATTTAGTTTTTGAACATCATTAGCTAAAGCTTCAACTCCATTTTCAATATTCTTAATTTGGACATTTAATTTTTCTTCTAATTTATCAACTAATTCCTTTAATTTTAGAAACTCTCTTAAAGAAACTTCTTCAATTTTGGTCATTTTTATTCACTCTAAATTTGAATTTAATCCTAAGCGTTTTTTTCTTTTTCTCTTATTAATTGGTCCAAGAAAGATTTAAAATTCTTTTTTATAACATTTAACTGTTCTCTTGTGCTGTCAATAGATTCTAGAAGGGAATCAATGGGAGTTTTTTTTAAGTTAATGACTAAATTATCAATTATTTCGAAATTATCGTCAAATTTCTCAACAATTTTTTCTTTGATTTCTGCTATTTCTTCTAATTTTTCGTGAACCTCAATATAACTGTCGATTCCTTCGTATTGAGTTTCAGACTTAACTGTTATCTTTTCAGATT
Organism: Promethearchaeota archaeon; assembly: GCA_030605085.1. The sequence goes on from JAUWBH010000195.1 coordinate 8,724, forward strand.
TATTTTGAAAGTCTACGGTATCTAAAGAACTTAAATTTACAAATAGATTTGACAATTTATCTTCACTTATACCAACTAATTTAATAAAATCCTTGGCTATTCCATCAATATTTTTATCAGTGAACTTTTGTAGCCCTTCTTTTAAAACGTTATAAACTAATAGCTCAAAAGCTTTGTTAACATTTTCACTACTTTTAGCAGAAGTTATTATTAATGGTATTTCTTCCGTAAAATATTTTTTAACAATCTTTTTTAAATCTTTTTCTATATTAATTAATAAGTCTAATTTATTTCCAACAATGATTGTTATACAATTTTGAGCATACTTTTCTAAATTTTGTAAATATTGTGTTTTTATATTTTCTAATGTTTTTTTTGGTTCAGATAAATCAAAAATTATAAGAGCTGCATCTGCATTATAATAAACGTTTGGATTGAAAAGATTGAAAGATTTCTGACCCCCGTTATCCCAAATATTAATTTTAAGTCTTAAATTTCTATTTTCAAACTCGTAATTTTTCTTGACTATATTTGAACCGATGGTTGGAAGATATTTTTCAGGAAAATTGTTCTCTATGAAAGTATTTATTAGAGAAGTTTTTCCAACTCTTCCTTCTCCTAAGACAATAAATTTTAAGTTAATCTCATCAACAATTGTTTTTAAATCTTCCATTTTTTAGCATACTTCTTTTAAAAAATCTTAAACAAGCTTTCATTTATTGTATAATTTTCAATTTTTCCTATTTTTAATATAAAATCAGTATCTAATGAAGTATTTTTTTTCTAATAATCTTTTCTTTTTTCTAATCCGACATTATTCTCACCTTAACGAGTAATGATGCGTAATTTTTTTTACGCTTCAAGAAAGATCTCTTCCAAGGAATCCTGATTGTCTTGGAGGGTCCACGCTTGAGGTTTAGACCCTTTTTTTTGGCATTTTTCAAGGTACGCCCGGTTTAATTTCCACGAATTGTAAAGGAGCATGCGAACCAGCACATCTAAATATCTTGTATTGTCGTATTTCGACTTCCATCGTCGACCCATCCGATTTAAGTCGCTAAATCCTGTCTCTATAAACCATCGTTTTTTATAAAAACGCGAAGTGCGGGACGCCCAAGAACTCGATTGACCCCTCGGTTTTTGGGTCGTCATTATGGCATAAATTAACTTCCTCGCATCCTTTAAGGTTATTTTCCCTTTCTGAAAGGCTCGTTTGACGCTTAAAATGGTGTGCCCTTTTTTTGCCTTAAGTATCAAATAGACATTTTGAAAGAATTGAAATTTCTTTCCGGGAGCGCTTGAAAGAGTGTATTTTCTTACTTTTTTCCCAGTACCGTTTAAATATTCTTCGATTATTTTTGTAATTTTTTTGTATGTTTTGGCAGGGATTAATACATTTCCTTTCAGCCCTTTTATTTCGTGTAAAAGTTCTGCGTTATAAAATTCTCTATCTATCATTACATAGTTTAGCTCAACCCCCAATTCAATCAAATGTTCCAGAAATTTAATAATCACGGGAACTTTTGGTTGCCCTTTTGCGATGTGTTCCAGTCCGGCATAAAGGTGAATCCCTCGTGATAAAATCGAAAATCCTAAGTAATGACGCATTTTTTTCGTTCCTTTACCCCGATTTGTTCCTTTAATCATTTTATCGTCCCGTTTCCCGTAATAAGAATGTTCTGTAAAGTCAATTAA
>JAUWBH010000083.1 GCA_030605085.1 Promethearchaeota archaeon
TTTTTGCCTTTTTAAATCCCCACGTTCTAGATTTGATAGCATCACAAAACTTTTTAAAAAATGCTAACATATATTCGTTAGAGAAAAGTGGTTTAAACTCAGCTTTCAAATCTGAAAGTGGAGATATATATTTGATGTTCATACATAAATATTACCATTTTTCTCTTATAAATTTTAAGATAGATTTCCATTGGAAACAAAAAAAGAAAAACGATTTATTAAAATAAAGGATTAGAATTAAAATTTAATAGAAAAAGATTCAGCTCAATAGGATTTAGATTTTAACTTCCTTTGAAACTGAAAATAAAAAGATATAAATTTAATTTAGCTGAAAAATATTTAAAGTATATTTGATGACATTAGACTCTATTCTCAAGTTTAAAAATTTCAATATTATCCTAATATTTTTAAAATTTTTTCCGCATCCATGTGGTCTAACTTTTCTTGTTAAAGTTAATTAATAAGTTTGAATTTTACTATAACTGAATTTTGAAATGTTTAAAGTGAAATAAGATTATTAGAAAACAGTATGAGAATTTTATTAATTTGAATGTGCTAATGTAACCTTTTTGCGAAATTTTTATCATTGGTGCCCTTGCATTTATATATCACCATTTCTAAATAATTATCGGTAGACATCAATAATAAGGCATTTATTGGAACCTTCGGTTATACGGGGATTAGTATGCTCTGCTGAAGTGTCGCAACCAGATGTGAGAATTGTTTTTATTTTTATCTTTTTCTTTTTCTTTTTCTCATTTAATAACCTGATTAATCTATTAAATTTTAATTGTATTATCATTATATCAATAATCCATACTTTCTAACTAAGTAACTTAGTAAGAGATAAAAAGATAATATTTATATATGATATTCTGTAACAACTTTTGAAAATAGAAATTAATATTTAAGATTAAAAAAAGAAGTAGTAAAAAATGGAAAAAGAAAAAATTCAAAACATCTTTAGGAATATTCTTATGTTAATATTTGAAAACAATAAAGTAATTATAAATAAGTTTTCAAAAATTAATAAGTTAATTCATTCCAACTACACATTTTTATCTAAACGTATTTCGGGGATGAATTCTCAGTTTTCAAGTTATCAGCTGAGACCGAATTACGATAAAGATCCAGAATATATTGAAGGAATCAAACAGCTAATGAACAACATAGAAGAGAGCAAAAATAAACTGAAAGAACTTGAAGAAAATTCCGAATTTCTTATAGGTCAAACTAAACTTGATATAGATAAATTGAGTTCTTTAATTAATGATATTATGTTTATGATTGATGATTTATGAAGATATTGGGTATTTATAAGAAGATGGGAATGAAGAATTTAAAGAAAAGAAAGAAAGCTATATTCAAAAGTCTAAATTTCCATAATATTATATAAAATTCTTAAGAAAATATTATGCAAGATTGTATAATATTTATAGTTGATAATAAATATGACAAAATCATCGCGTCGAATGGATGCTATTGCTGGTCGTTCAAAATGGAGTACTACCGATAAGAAATGTGAAGAATGTAACGGGAAAATGGTTAAGTTAAGAGCAAATGTTTATGTTTGCACTAAATGTGGATTAGAACAATATCGCGAAGTAAAAGGAAAATCATCTAAGAGTTATTCATATCCGAAATACTCACAGCGAATAGAAAAACAATGGGAAGAAAAAAATGCATTGACACATATCATTAATGATAAATCTAAGAATCATAAAACTGAACATATCAAACATAATAAATCCAAATATATTAAACCTAATCAAGCAAAAATTAGATCGTTTAAATGCTCGAAATGTAATAAGAGATTCAAAACGTAATACTCCTTAGATCAGCATTTTAAAACGAAGCATTATAAACCAAAACGAGTAGATAAAAAAAATATTGTATTTTGCGATAAGTGTAATAATTTAATAAATGTTTCGAGCAAAAATGATAAATTATTATGCGAAGTGTGTGGTTTTGCTAAACCAATTATTTTAAAAAAAGTAAAAGAGAAAAATATTTTCTGTTAAAATCTTATGATTAAGTTTTTAAACCTTTAGAAATAACTTCTCTAATAAGGTCTGAAAATGAAATGTTTTTATCTTCTTTTATCTTAAATAATTTATCAAATGTATCTCTTTCTAATGATGCTTCAAGAATCTCACTTATTACTCTTGAAGTTTTTTTAGATTCATTCTTTCCTAATTTACGGACTTTATCATAAATTTCTTCTTGTATCGAGATTGAAATACCTACCAAAAAGCTAACCTTTCTTTTCTTTTTTTATGATATTATAAAAAATAATATATCTTAATAAGATTTAAATTTTCATACAACATATTATTATTAATAATATTAATATGAACAATATTAAAGCTCAATAATATTAATAATATTTTAAATAAATAAAATGAGGTGGTTAAAAATTGCAAAAAATTGAGCAACAGCAAGAAATAAAAAATCAAACCTTAAAAACTAATAAAAAGACGGAACTAAATAATAGCGTAATATTTACAAGACGATACACATTGCGTTTCGATATGAGAACAGCAGAGAAAATTCGGCTATTTTGCGAAGTTTTTTATTTAGATACGAGCTATTTTATCGTGAAGACACTCATACCAGAATTATTTTTTATTCAAGAAGATATGGAAGAAGATCGTGAAGTTTTCGCAAGTTATTTTGATTTAGAAAAATTTACAGAAAATCATCATTTAATCCACACACCAAAGGTCACTAGAAAAAATTGCGTGTTTGAAGCTGAATTTCATCCGTTAGTCGCAAAACCAATTGAGCAATATTGTGAGAAGATCCATTGGAAACCAGAAAAATTTATAGTAAATATTATTGAATATAAAATTAAAGACCTTTTTAGCGATATAAAAAGGCATAACTTTCAATTCATTGGAATTTATTTTGATTTTTCTGAGATAATCAAATCTATTAACGAGATATGTTATAATAAATTAGGATAGAAGAATTATAATAAAAATTCGATTTCTGAGGTGTTTTAGTATTAAAGAATTAATTGTAAGCGAAAAGAAAAGCAAAAATTCCAAATTTCAATTAAATTTTTCCCAAGAAATAACAGAAGCAATAAAAGTCTATAGCGAAACCGTTGAGATGACACCAGAAGCATGTATTAAAGATGCAGTCATAAAGGATTTGATTCGCATTTTTATTAATGTCCAACGCGAAGATTACATCTACTTAGGTGATACATATCCAACAATAAAAAAATCATTAAAATCTTTTTTTAAAGCTATGGAATCGGTATTTGAAATAATGGATTGAACAAACAATATTTTTTTTAATTTATCTATAGTAACTAGTCAAACAAATATGTAAAATCTAGTTTATCATCAATTAACAACCTATAAATTTTTCTTTAAATAGCCCTGCAAATTAACTAAATAAAAATAAAAAGCAAAAAAAAATCGAAATAAAAAAAAATAAATCTAAAAAATGAATTGAAGTAAAATGAAATTACAAGGAAGTGAGGTTTAACAATTACGATTTTTAAGAGAGAAATTCCTATTTTCTGTTACGAGTGTGGTTGTAAACACCCAACCGAGTTAATTGAAAAAATAAAAAAGAACGAAGAACATATTTATTGCGAATGTTGTGGAGCAAATCTCGTAAGAGAAAACCTTAATGTTTTAAAATCAACTCAGTTCCCAGATCAAGAAGAATCTAAATCGTTATGGGATATATTACCAGAAGATAGGAAAGAAGTTAGGGAACATAGCGAAAAAGAATTAGAATCTCAGATAATAGTAACTGTGTTAGCTAATAAAAAAAATAACAATAATTACACAATTCTTTTTGCTGAACAAGATACATCAAGTATCAGAAAAGAGATTTTAGGGAAAGGATTTAAGAAAAAGAAACAAAAAACTAAAATCCGTATAGTTTTTAACGATAAATATAAAAAAAATATAGTAAAAAATGTTGGAACAATTTGTTCAAACTTAATAGTTTCAGATAATCTCAAACTTGATGTTCAATGGGAAGTATGGGAATTATATAGCTACGCAATAGAACGAAAAGGCTTAAAACCGAGAGATTTGGGTAGATTTAAAAAACCACGCGATTTTTCAATCATTTTAGTTTTCTACGCGTTAAAATCGTTAGGTATACACAAAATTGACAACATTAAAGTTAAAGTTAAATCAATATTTCGATTTTTGGGAGATCATTTTAAAAAGTTAGACTTATCACAAAATAGTTGTAGATATCTTATTCCAAGAAAAATTAGACCTTTTTTACTACATACTTTAATAAAGGATAAAAATGAAAAGAAACAACTAATAATGCTAAAAGAAAATGATAATCTTAAAGAGCTTAATAGTAAATACAGAAGAAGAGGAAGAACTGCAATTACTTACGAGGATTGTTTTGGAATAGGTCAAGAGAAAGAAGATTTGGATTTTGACATGATTCCAGAGGAGTTTAAAGAAGCTATGTACAGCAGAGGATCAATGCCTCCAAGCCAAGTTAAGCTTAGATGGAGATGTGGAATTAATACAAATCACACTTGGAACGCAAGTTATAATAATATTAAGAGTGGTAAAGGATGTCCCCATTGCCGAATAATTAGTTACGAGGACTGTGTTAGATTAGGTCAAGAGAAAGAAGATTTGGATTTTGATATGACTCCAGAGGAGTTTAAAGAAGCTATGTATAGCAGAGGATCAACGCCTCCAAGCGAAGTCAAACTAAGATGGAGATGTGGAATTAATTCAGATCACACTTGGAACGCAATTTATAATAATATCAAGAATTTAGGATCTGGATGTCCTTATTGCTCTAAAGCAGGAAAACCTGCAATTACTTACGAGGATTGCGTTGAAGTGGGACAAGAAAGGAACGATTTAGAGTTTGCTATGACTTCAGACGAGTTCATGAGTGCTATGGATATCAGAGGATCAACGCCTCCAAGCCAAGCCAAGCTAAGATGGAGATGTGGAATTAATATAAACCACACATGGAACGCAAGTTATAATAATATTAAGAGTGATAAGGGATGTCCTTTTTGCCGAGGAATTACCTACGAGGATTGCATTGGAGTGGGACAAGAAAGGAACGATTTAGAGTTTGCTATGACTTCAGACGAGTTCATGAGTGCTATGGATATCAGAGGATCAACGCCTCCAAGTCAAGTTAAGCTTAGATGGAGGTGTAGTATTAAACCAGACCACATTTGGGACGCAAAGTATAGTGATATTAAATTTGGAAAGGGATGTCCTTATTGTTTTGAAAGAAATAAAGTTGTTGGTACATATGCTCATACCATTTTCGAATATTTTAGTTTAAAATATCTTAAATTAAAAAATTCTCAAGGTAAACATGAAGCGCGTGTTGATATTATTAGAAAATATCAAGTTGATCTTATTATAAAGAGAGAAAAGAACTTTAAGAATAATATTGAAAAGAATCAATATATCGTTAGAATCCCAGATTATATAGAACAGATTGCAATCGATTTTACATTCACATTTGAACCAGATTATGTTATAGCTAAATGTTATAAAAAATATCAAAGCAGAAAGAGGTTTTTGTTTATAATATTATTAGGTGATGAAAAAGGTCATTCTGTGCCAAGATTTCAGCAATTAATCAATGAAACAGTCGATATTGACTATAAGCAACATATTAAGGTGATTACATTCGAAGAATACTTAATTTTTCTAAATCTTTCACTAGGAATAAATAATTGGAGAGTTTTATCCAAATTTGAAAAAGAAATCGTTTTTAACCTTCGCGAAGCAAGAAATCTAGCAATTGATTCTTTAAGTTCCGATGAGAAATTTAATGAATTAATTAAGTTAAGCCAATATTATTTAAGTTTATTAAGAAAGTTTTTTTAAAAATTTTTATTTTTGTAATAACATTTTTGCTTAGTTATAATCGTTATACAATTTTCAGCATACTTTTCTAAATGTTGTAAATAGTTTTTTTTTATATTTTCTAATGTTTTTTTTGGATCAGATAAATCAAAAATTATAAGCGCTGCATCTGCATTGTAATAAACGTTTGGATTGAAAAGATTGAAAGATCTTTGACCTCCGTTATCCCAAATATTAATTTTAAGTCTTAAATTTCTATTTTCAAACTCGTAATTTTTCTTGACGATATTTGAACCGATGGTTGGAAGATATTTTTCAGGAAAACTGTTTTCTAAAAACGCACTAATTAGAGAGGTTTTTCCGACTCTCCCCTCTCCTAAGACGACAAACTTTAAGTTAATCTCATCAGTAATTACTTCTAAATTTTTCATTTTTTAGCACAGTTCTTTTAAAATTTTTTTTGTAAAACAAATTTTCCTTCTTTAAACAATTTTCACTTTTATCTGAATTTAACATAAAAATATTAAAATATAAATTTAATTTAGCTGAAAAAATTTGAAGATATTATTTTATGAAAATAAACGCAATTCTCAAGTATTAAAATTTTAATATTATCCAAATACTCTTATAAAAACACATAAGGTAAAGTTGAATTTGAGATTAAAACAAGGAGAAAAATGAAATTATACATTATAAATTGGAAAGAATTTCTTTTCTAAATAATCGGTAAAATAATTAGGATTTAAATTTTCTCCTGTTATTTTCTTTATTAAGTCAATAGGGCGATAAATTCTACCGTATTGATGAATTTCTTTTCTTAGGAAATCTAGTAGAGTAGAGTAATTTCCTTTTTTGAATTCATCTGGTAAATTTGGATGTTTCTTCAAAGCTACTGAATAGATTTGTGAAGCATAAAGATTTCCTAATGTATATGTTGGAAAATATCCAAATGCCCCGCCAGACCAATGAATATCTTGTAACACACCTTGTGCGTCGTTTGGAGGGATAATACCTAATAATTCTTCCATTTTAGCATTCCATATTTGAGGTAATTTAGATACGGAAACTCCGTCGTTAATAATGTCTTTTTCAAGCTCAAACCTAAGTATAATGTGTAAACCATAGGTAACCTCGTCAGCCTCTACGCGTATTAAAGATGGTTGTACAGTATTTATTGAACGGTAAAATTCCTCCTCAGGATAGTTTTTAAGGTTGTCTGGAAAGTAGGATTGAAGGATAGGATACCAATAATTCCAAAATTCACGACTACGACTTACAATATTTTCCCATAATCTGGATTGAGACTCGTGAATACCTAAAGAGCTTCCATCAGCCAATGGAGTATCATGAATTTCTTCCATGAAACTCATTTCATAAAGAGCATGTCCACATTCGTGGATGGTCCCAAAAAGGCACGCCGGAAGGAAATCATCCCAAATTCGAGTAGTAATTCTTGTATCCATTGACGATAAAGAAGCTGTAAAAGGGTGAACGGATTTATCTTGACGACCGATATCGAAATCAAATTTTAGTTTTTTCAGAACCTCAATGCTTAACTTCCATTGCTTTTTCGGATCGTAATGTTTTTTTATAATGGATTGATTTGGTTTATCTGATGAAGATTCAAGTTTCTTCAGAATCTTAGTTAAACTAAGTTTTAGATCGTTAAATATATCATCTATCCACTTCGATGTGGCACCTGGTTCGTAAATATCTATCAAGGAATCGTATCGAGTTGGGCCGATATCAATTTTTTCAGCATATTCTCTTTTTAACTTTACCATCTTTTCAAGATATGGTTCGAATTCTTTAAAATCGCTTTTTGATTTAGCTATTTCCCACGCCTGATGTCCTAGCGATGCCGTTTTAGCTATCTCGGTCACTAATTCTCTAGGTATTTTTATTGCTCTTTCATATGCTCTTTTAGCTTCTCTTAAAAGAGCGGATTCGATTAAATTAAGATTGGATGTTTTTTCTACATTTTTAATTAATTTACCTGCTTTATCTGAAGTTAGTCTTTGGTGTATTATGTCTGCCATTAATTTTAATTGCTCAGAACGCCCTATAACTGATCCTTTAGGCATACAAACTTGCTGATCCCAACCTAAAAGAGCATTTATATATCTAAGTCTCGTAATTTCAGTAAAATAATTCCATAATTCCTTTATTGCATTCATATTAATATTTTTTAATTTTTTTTTTAATTTTAATTAAATTTTTAAAGTTAAAGCTTTAATAATATTTTGCTTATTTTGCTTAGCTTAACAATATTTTAGATAAGAGCATTTAAATTAGCAACTAAATTAAGTAAAAAATTAAGACCATAAGATTTAAAATATTCAAAGCTCTTTTTCTATCTTCACAAAATATTGCACAGCTAACTGAAGATCGTTTAATGTCAATGAAACCTCTAAAGTTTTCTCCAATTCGTCGATGTATTTTTCGCATAATGCTATTGGTAAATTGCTTCCTTTCTCAATGATTAATTTTTGTAATGTCATCGCGAGTTCAGAGCCTTCTTCAACAATAATCTCGTCCATGACACCCTTTACTTCAGTAGGAGATTCAACTGATGTTGGTTCGCTTTTCTGCTTAACTTTTTTGATTTTATCAATTTTCGTTTTTAAATTAATTTTTATATCCTCTGGTTTTAAAGTTAATTTAGTTGAGGGAGTTGTTTGAATCGGTGATTTTTTAGCTTGTTTAGAGGATTGAGAAGGTCTTGGAGGAATTTCTGGAGGTATTCTAGGAGGGATTTGAGGGGCGATTTTAGGGGGAATAGTTGGAGATGCAGTATTCTTAGGGAGTGGTTTTGCCGAAACTTTATTATTCTTAGGAAGCGATTTTACAGAAATTTTTTTACTAAATTGAATTTGTTCGGGAGCTGAAAATTTCTCCTTTCTTTGTATTTTTTTTCTTTTTCTTATAAGAACCTCTAATTTTTCCTTAAAATCGTCTATATATGCGAAATATTGATACTGGTTTGAAATATCGATTAATTTCCCATATTTTGCAATGGCTTTTTGAATTTTACCCTCTGAATCCAACTTTTCTGCTTCTTTAACTAGATTTTCGAAATTAACAGGTAATAATTTCCTTAAATTTAAACTATCCCTAATTATTTGATATATTTTTGTTTTTGCTCCAGAATCTAGTAATGTTATTTCTTCTAAATCAGTGAAATTAAAATCGCTCTTAATAATATCAATAATTTCTTTGGGTACTAAATCCTTCTTATTAGCAATCACGGCGATTTTAGCGAATTTTTCGTATTTTTTAGGGATATTGAGAAAATGTTCGATTAATTTCGAATTATAATTATTTGAATCAATTAAAAAAATTATTAGGTCTGATTCTCCAACAAATCTTGACCACATAGCCGAAAAATCGTCTTTGAGTTGGAAATCCCAAATTTCAAAAGTTAAATCGTCAATTACGAAAGGAGAGTATTTTGCGAAATCTTGAATTAGTTTTTCTTGTCCACTTTTTAACATGTTGTAAAGAGTTGTTCTTCCTGATTTGGAGGGCCCCATTATTGTAATTTTTGAATGTAAATCTTTTTGAATCTGTTTTAGAAATTCAAGAAAGCCTGTGTTAAGAAAATCGTCAACCTCATCAGGATCGGGAAAAAAATCCATAAATTTACTTATTGCCTTTTTCAAAATTTCGTCAACACGGTCAAATGGGTCGTTTAAATCAGCAATGAGTAGAAAGTAAATAGATCCATAGCCTCTATGAAATATTTGGTAATTTGAAATCGGTCTACGAAGCGTTTTTCCAGGCATAGGCATGATTATATAAGATCGAATTATTTCTATAACATTTTTCAATTCTTTAGGTCCCAAAGCTAACGCATAGGTGTGGCTGATTATAGGTTTTCCTTTATGAAAAATGTGAAATTGCCTTAGCATCCTTAATATTTTTTTTTCTTAAGTATTTTTTACAGTCTACTATAGAAATAAAAAAAAAATACGCCTTAATAATTGTTTAGAAAATAATAAATTAAACTAATTCATTAAAAAGATTTTTTATTATTATTAAATAATAAAGAATAATAGATTTTTTTCTTTATTATCTTTAAGAAAGTTAATTGTAAATTATCCCTTTTCTTTAACTATAGAGTATGCCCTTAGAACTAAACCATCTTTTGAAGTTTTTAGGAAATTCTACCAGCGCCAAGTTTAATTCAGAGTTGTCCAATTTATTGATTAAAAGAATTAATAGATTGTGTTTTGAAGAATGTCAGATAGACAGGATCCAATGCACTCTTATGCCAATGTGTCATCATAGATGGTTAATTTCTCTTAGATTAAAGAGTGGGTTGAAACCAGAAGATTTACCTAATTTCTGCTACAGTGTCTTGAAAGGTTCTGTATTAAGAGATTTTAGGCGCAAAACAGTAATATATAAGCCTTATGATGCGTATATATATCTAATAGATTTTTTAGATATATTTTTTCACGGAGATTATCGTAAACTGAATAAATTCATTTCTATCAAATCACAATGGGACGATGCCATAGAAATTTTCGATAATAGAATCCAGAACGGTCAAGATTTTCAATATCATGTGACTAATGATCAAAATTACATAATTTTCAAATTCGGTGACCGAATTCACGTAATTTTTTTTGAAGAAAAATATGCGCTTTGTAACGCAAAGAAAGAGAATATTGCGAGTCTTGAACTACTTCACGGTTTATGCGAACTTTATTGGGAACTTCATTTTCCAGAATTTAAAGTAAATTATATACCGTCAAAATTTGTAGAAATCATAACTCTAGTTCCATACGATGTGCTTGAAAAGATTAAAAAGGAAGATCCTGTAGATGAGGAGTCTAAATTAGATAACTATTTTTGGAGTATTTTCCCCCAAGATATTGACGCTTTAATGGAATTTTGCGGAGAAATTCAAATGGAAATGAACATCCACGGTTTTTTAGAAATAAGATTATATTTAAATTTGGAGACTAATAATTTTAATGAAAAAAAAAAATTACCCTTAAGATTTCGAGATTTAAGATTAATCTTTAATTTTGCGTATAAATTGTATAATGAATTTTATATCTATTGGCTTGAATGATTTAAAATAAAAATTAAAAATTAAAGGAGTGAAAATGATTAAAAACGAAAATGATGCTGATTTAATGGAAAAAATAAAAAAAATGACTATAGAGGGAAAAATTGACGCAACAGTAGAAAAAATTGCGTTCTATCTCAATCGATCAACCGAACAAAATTATATTGATAGGTTAGAGAATATAATTGAAGCTGTTTCTTCTACTCAAGGAGGTCGAACTGTAATAAGATTTCTAATAGAGCGTTTAATCATAGATATCCCCTCTTTACTGGAAAATCTCTCAAAAAGAGATTCCATGTTAAGATATTCATTTTTATTGCTATTAAAATCAATGTGTGAAAATGAGTCCGACTTATTCCTCCCTTTTAGTGAAGATTTATTGAATTCGGACGATCCAAACGTTAGAGAAGCGGATTTACAGCTATTAATTTTTATGGCAGGAGGAGGAAAAAAAATAGAAGAGGAATCACTTATAAAAACGATTGCATCAAAATTAGCTGATGGAAAAGATTTTGTTGTCCAAAAAGCTATTCAAATGTTAAAAACCATTGGTAAAGAATCACCATCTATAATAACTAGAGTTTTAACAGAATACGCTAAAGAATGTCCAGAAACGGAGGAATTAAAGAAAAATATTGATGATGTATTGAAATCGATCGTTACTATTGAAAAAATTGAAGAAATTGTTGAAGAAGAAGTGGAAGATGAATTAAAAAAGGAGATAAGAGAAGAAAAAGTTGAGTTAGAAGAACTGCCTAAGGAAGAAATATTAACTAAAGAATTAAAAAAAAAGGAAGTAGAGATACAAGATAAAGAATTAGAGTTAAAAAAGAAAGAAATTGAATTAAAGAAGAAAAAATTGGAGATAAAAGTCGTAGAAAAAGAATTAAAAGAAAAAAAAATTGAAGAAAAAGTAAAAACTTTAGAATTAAAAAAAGAAATTCTGGAAGCGGAGATAGTTGCATCAAAGGAAAAAGCTAGTGAGGAAATATCAACTAAAGCTTTGGAAAAAGAAGAAGCCAAAATTATAGATAAAGAATTAGAGTTAAAAAAGAAAGATTTAGAACTAAAAAAGAAAAAATTAGAAATTGAAGAAAGAGAAACGAAGTTAGAAGAGAAACAGATTAAAGAAATAGAAAAGGCTTTAAAATTAAAAGAAGAATTAATAGAAAAAGAGAAGGAATTATCCCAAGTCGAATTGGAACTGAAGCAAAAAGAAATAAAAGATAAGGAAAAAGAAATCAAAGAACAAGAAGCTAAACGAGTTGAAGAAAGACTTAAAAAAGAAGAATAAATTTAAGAAAAAAATTAAGATATAAATGTGGAGGATAAGAATGTGGTAAAAAATTACCACATCTCTGCCTAAAAAAAAATTTAAGCTATAGAATAATATTAAGAATTAAACCAAAATATAAGGAAATATAAACATATAGAGAGTGTGAATATGTCAGAAGAAGATTTAAATAATCTTAAAAGACGTTTAGAATTTACCGATGAAGAAATGAAACTTTTTATGGAAAATCCGAAAAATATAGAAATTCTTAAGAAAGCTCCTGATTTAGTAAACAAGACTATTATTGTAGAAGTAATTAAGTCTCATGGCTGTGATAGCGAGCATAAAGTTGGAGACAAATTTTATTTTAATGGCTTCGGAAATTTGCTCACAAAACTCTGTCCCAAAAGAATCTGTATGTCCGCTTTGAGTGCTGCGGGAAATTTAGTAAATAATGCAGTTGCATTAATGTGGGCTGGTCAAGATCCCAATAAAATGCTATTTAATATAGCAGGGTGTTCAGATGTAGGTTTACAATGTGGAGGATGGGGTAATATCGTCATGGAAATTAAAGTTGTAGACCGTAAATAATTCGGTAAGAAAATCTAATTAATTAAAAATTTATTTTTTTCCTCTTGAAAAACCCGGAGAATTTGGATTACTTTCCGAACCACCACCATAAAAGAACATGGCTATTGTAGTTAGAACAACATACCCAACACACCCAATTATACTTAACACAAAAGCTACTTCTTTCCAGTTCTTAACATTCATTGTTGATTCCAATTTAACGATTAATATTTTATAGATTAATTATTAATTCTTGCTTAAAATAAATATATGTTATTATTTTACAATTAGTTTTTTATGTTTACAAATCCCGAAAATAACCTATATGATAAAAAAATAAAAATAAAAATCGAAACTCCAGGAACACACCCCTCTCTACTCAACTCTTTTATAAAATAAAAATCATAATAAGTTTATATAATTGTGAACTTTTATATATCATCGGAGACTATTATTGCCTAATATTATTCAAGAAATTCAAAAAATTGAACCTGGGTTTTTTATTTATAGCCGCACAGTTGGTAGATTTTGCTTTCTGTTTCTTTATTATATTCGGAATAGAACATATGAGAATTGTACCTGGTTTTACGGAAACTAGTTCCTTAGATATTTATTTTGCTCCATATAGCCATAGTCCTCTAGCAGCTGGTCTCTGGGCTATTGGTACCTATTTGGTCGTGCGATATGTGTTTTTAAAAAACGCCGATGAATCAGAGGTGAATAAATCTAGAACAGCTTTAGCTCTGGGAATCGCAGTTATTGTCCATTTATTTTTGGATTTCCTTGTCCATGTCGGGGAAGTAGCATTAATTCCAGGGATTGATTATAAAGTAAAAGGATTGGGATTATGGGACTATCTTTTTATTGGGTTAGCGCTAGAAATTTCTGTTTTGTTAATAGGGTGTTTCTTTTATTTTAAATCGACCACCTCTGAAGATAACTTTGTGAGTAAATATGGAATGCTTTTATTCATAATTTTCCTTGTATGTTTGGCAATTATAACCCCATTTTCGCCAGATCCAACTGATATAATAATATTTTCAATTACATTCCTAGTGTTCTTTACTTTATTATCTTTTATTGCTTTTTGGTTAGATGGAAAGAGAATCCCTGTAGACGTGGAAAACTCATAACGTATTTTATTTTTTTTTTTCTAATATTGTAAATAAAATCAGAGAATAAGAATAAAAAGCTAAACTCAGGAACACACCCACTTCAATTTAAGAAAAAATCGCCCTTTACTAGTTCAATAAAGATTAAACTATGCGTAATCAAAAAGGAATGCTTTCCCTTTTTTACCAATATTTTTTATAATTCCCATTTTTCTTAGACAATAACTCATTTTTTGAGCTACTCTTAAGGATGTTTTAAGTGAACGAGCTAACTCAACATTTGTAAATGGAGTTTTCAAAGCTGTAGGCTTTGAAAGCGTAGGATATCATTTGTTATAAATTAGAGCCTAATATTTTAAATAATGTTAAAATATTAACAAAGAGCCTAAAAAGTGTTTATACTAATAACTTTTTTTAAAGAAAAAAAATTAGTTTTATAAACTCCATTATTTTTCCTAATCATAAATTAAATAAACTTTTACATCTCTCTTCTTCAAAAGCTTCAGAATATCTTTAGTTTTTTTATCCATCTTGTTAACTAAAGGATTTCTTAAAATATTTAGCTTTTCTAACTTTGATAAATTTTGTATCGATTCCGGGAGCGTCGTAAACTGATTGTCCTCTAAATTAAGGTGTGTGAGCAATTTAAGGTTTCCTATTGACTCCGGGAGAGTCATTAACTGATTAAAGCTCAAATCAAGGAATGTGAGTAATGTGAGCTTTATTATTGACTCCGGGAGAGTCGTTAATTGATTACGATATAATCTTAGTTCTTTGAGTGAAGATAGGTTGCCTATGGATTTTGGGAGAGTCGAGAGCTGATTAGAATTTATTCTCAGTGTTTGGAGCGATTCTATCTTTATTACTGACTCTGGGAGAGTTGATAACTCATTACCCCCTAAACTTAGTGTTTGAAGCGAAACTAGCTTTGTTATTGACTTTGGGAGAGTCGAGAGCTGATTAAGCCTCAAACCTAGTATTTGAAGCGATGTAAGATTACCAATGGACTCTGGGAGAGTCGTTAACCAGTTTCTGTCTAAGTTTAATTCTTTAAGCGATGTAAGGTTTCCTATTGACTCAGGGAGAGTCGTCAACTTATTTTCTTGTAACCATAGAGTTTGAAGCGATATTAAGTTCCCTATCGACTCTGGGAGTGTCGAAAGTTGATTGCTATGTAGCCTTAGTTCTCTGAGTGAGGAGAGATTCCCTAATGACTCAGGGAGAGTTGTTAACTTATTATTATATAAAGTTAGTGTTTTAAGAGATGTAAGATTGTCTATAGCCTCTGGGAAAGTCGATAATCCGCACTCGTAAAGACTAATTCCTGTAACTCGTTGATTTTCCGCAGAAAAACCCATTTTGGTATTCCACTCAATTTTTTTTACTTTAGTAAAATTGTTTCTTGTTAGTTTTTCTATTTCTTGAAGTACATCAGCTTCAGATTTTCTAATTTGGACATCTCTAAGCAATACTATTCCCTCAAGATCTTTAGTTACTTTTTCTCTTACATTTTGTTCTTTATTTTCTTCTATTTTTCCCGTTTCACTCGTTTCTTTTCTTTCCCATAACTCAAATTAATTTTCAAGTTGATTGATAAAATCGTCAACGGTTTTAACATTAATGTTGACATAATCTCTATCGATCCTAAACCCGAACTCCCCTTCCCAATCGAGAAGCTTTTCGTCAAATGCTTCTTGGTCAAGCTTCAACATTCTACGCATCTGTTCCATCTTAATGCTATCTGAAACCTTTAATATCTTCTTTAATTTCTCGATTGTTGCTTTATCAATTGACACTTACGATATATCTCTATTAATGGCAATTTTTAATCAATTGCTATTTTTTTCTTGTTTCTGTTTTCTAGGTTTAGTTATTTGATATAGATGTATAACATTAGAAATTTAAAAATCTTTGTTGATCTCGTTCTCCAACACTGAATTTTGAGATTACCCAACTTTTTTTCTTTATATTACTCTATATTTAGTATCTAAATTTTAAGAATTACTTTTTATAGGAATATGACTTATTTGATGATATTAAAAGAGAAATATAGAAAATGACAAGACAAATAGCAGATAAAATTAGGTATAAAAGAGAATTATATTACATCGTCGGCATGAGAGGTGAGAGTCTATTCACAGCGCAAGACTTTGGGATAAAACCGTATTTAACATCTATGGGGGCGCGTCTTATTAACACTGGTTGTCGTCGGGGATATGTCATGGAATATATCTTTATTAATGACCAGCTAATTCTAAATGAAATGATGCTTGTTGATTCTGATAATCCTTTAAAAATAAATGGAGTAATTATGATTTTATTTGTTTCCGCGCACCATATCTTATTATTAAATTAACTACGCACCATAAATAAGTAGTAATTTTTTGCGCTCCCGTATGCATTATCAATTCTTCCGTAGTAGTAACCATCGAATAAGGCACTGCGAACAAAATTAATACCACAGTGGTTAAAACACCAGCCACTAACATAACCATATAAGTGAACGCGTATCGGTTAGGATATTCTTCATTATGGAATATAACTATGGTGTATAAAATACCTCCAATCAATCCAGCAAGACCACCAATTAGACCTGAGATATAATGTACAGCTCCAAAAATATCTGAGATATCATAAGGCGTAAATGCAACTACAATAAGTGCGATTCCATCGAAAATTAAGAAGATTGTACCAATTTTGCTGAATATTCTTGCTAACTTATTTTCAGTGAAGAAATATTTAAAGGCTAGTGCAAAAAGAGCGAGTGAAATACTCAAAGTAGGATTTACTGACGAACAATTGAAAGTAAATAAGTAAAAAAATTAAATTTTTTTTTAAGAGATTAAAACAGCAAAATTGACACACAAACGATTGAAAGGAAAGCTCAATAAAATTAATAAAGATTAATCCACATCTTTTTGCTCAGTTATTATTGATGTTTTTAATCTCCTTACAAGTTTTCGTATTTCTTCTATTCTCATACTGTCTGCGGGTAGACTCACTTGAATATCTTTAGCTAGTTTATATGCAAGTTCAATAAGATCTAATTCTTCTAAAAACTCTATAATTTGGATTTTGTAGTCTAAATCTTTTACGCTATGCTCGTACTCTATTAATTTATCTTTAATTAATCGATCGATCTTTTCTGTTCTCTCAATACCTTTTATTTTTGAAACTATTTGTTTAAAGGAGTTGATAATATTAAACATTTCAGACTTAGGATACTCATCAATACTCTTTAAAATGTGTGAGATGAATATTTCCGCCTTTTCATATTTTTTAGTTTTAAGGCTAATTTCAGTTAATTCTAATAGAGATAATTCGTAAAGAAACTTACTTTCTATATCAGGGATTACTTTTTCAAACATCCATTCGATGAGATTGGGTTGGTTAAAAAATTCGATAATTTTAACTAAAAACTTTACAATAGAAAAATAGAGCTTTCCATTTTCTGTTTTGGTTGACGAAAGAAACGAAATTAAAGCATATTTGATTCTTCCCATAGCGTCTTCGAGGTTTGGAGGTTTAAGAGCAAACTGCTCGTAAGCGGATTCCAAAAACGGATAAACTTTATCCTTACTTTTAAAATCGTAAACAAAGACCTCGCCCCAATTAATTGCTGGACCCGTTATAGGTTCAAATCTTTTAAATTTTTTTACATCTAAAGAATGAGATGTTTTTGTAATTTTAGCTTTGAGTTTTTTAGGAAGTTCCCTTACTTGATCTTCTGATAAAATCTCTAAAATTATTTTATCTTTTTCCTTAGGGACGATTAATCTAAAAAAGATATCCTTATCCTCTTCAAATAATTCTTCTCTCAAAATTTTTGGAAAAGTTATTCCTGTCTTAGTTTTTCTCACTACATCCTCAAAAAATAGTTCTTCCTTAGAATTCTTATCTTTTTCCATACAAAAAAAAAAGAAAATAAATCTTATATTGATTTCTAAAAAAAATTAAGCTAAATCAATTTTATTCCTAAATGATTAAGAAAATTAAATTTTTAAATCACAATAAAAAGCTATGAAAAGTTTTTTCCAACATTCTTTTTAATTGATTGGAATTAACGAGCTTAAGTTCTCTTTCGGCAATCTTTTTGTATCTTGTATTAATTAGAATTGTCTGATCACGAAGCATTTGTTCCAAATCCTTAAGGATCTGATTACAATTCGTTAAGGATTCCTGCTCGAAACGCAATAACCTTGACATTCGCGCCAGTAACTCTTGAGAAAAAATCAATGTAGGTTTTACTTCCATTTTTTCATCAAAAGTTGTAAGTGTGTGATAATAATTCAATCCCTCATTTAGAGAATGGGTCAAACCTCTTACGCAATTCATCAACACATCTTTTGGAAGTAAGGAATATGACTCTGGAAATAAAAGAGGATATAAATCTGTCAGATATTTTTTGAGTGATTCAAAGCTTTCGCGAAACGACATTATACTTCTAATATAAATCTTCTTTTATTTAATTTTGTAACTGTATTGATTTTTTGGAATTTTACGAATTTATCGCGCTTACAATTCGTGAAATCATTGTTTCACGGATTTCTATATATATCTAAATAATATCTTAATTTGGAAGAATCTAAAAAATGTAATAAAACTCACACTTCTTTTTTAACTTAAAAGTCAAATTCTCACGTCAAAGTATTAATATAGATTAATCATAAATTTATTTTACCATAGAAATCTAAAAGAGATGATTTTTTGCCAAAAATTGAAAGAAAAATAGAAATCAAAGCACCAGCTAAGAGAATTTACGATATTTTAAACGATGATGCGCTTGAAACAGTATGGAATATTACCGTAAATGAAAGTACTGAAATTGGAACTGATAAATATTCTTTAAAAACGACAGTTGGAGATATGACATCTACCATTATCGAGAGGGTAGAAAATAAAAAAATTTCTTACGAATTTGAGGGATCACCAATGACTAAAATGGGATATATTTTGACACCAAAAGGTGATGTTACGGAAGTTGCAGGTTGGGCTGAATTTGAAAGTGAAGCGTTTGGAAAAGTACTCGAGACAGCTGCAGATATGCTTTTAAACAGTTTAAAAAAGTTCGCGGAATATGTAGAAAGCGGAGGAAATCCTGACGAATACGATAAAAAGAAATAAATATTTATAATAAATTATGGAGAAAATTATGCCACGTATAGAAAGAAAAGTAGAAATTAAAGCCCCCGTGAATAAAGTTTTTGATATTTTGGACGAACCAGAAAAGTTTTCAATCTGGAATATTACTGTAAAGGAAGTTGAAATAATTGAACCTAAGAAGAAAGGATTTGTAAAATCTACTGTGGGAGATTTTACTTCTACCCGTACCGAGACAGTTCCCAACGATAAGATATCTTACATTATAGATGGAGGAGCTTTTAATAAAATGGGATATAGTGTAGCACCTAAAGGTGATGGTACTGAAGCAACGCTCTGGGCTGAATTTGACGATGCGTCGCAAGAAAAAATGCTATTAAAAGCAGGGGAAATACTCTTAGAATGCTTGAAAAAGTATGCAGAATACATAGAAAACGGTGGAAATCCCGACGAATATAAAAAATAACTGCAAATTCTTAATTTTAATTCTTTTTTTTTTATTATGACTGCTTAAGAAAACACAGTCTCCACAATTTTAAGTGATAAGTAATTAAATTGATTGGACGCTGAAATTTTCTAAAAAAATTAGAGATTTGGTAAGTTTTAAACGACTAAACTGTAACAATCTTTTGTTAAAAAAATCAATAAGGTTTTAAAGTCTTAAGCAAATAGTTTAAATTATAATTTTTTATATAAAAAAATATTTTAACAAAAAAAAGATGTGAATAAAATTTGGAATTACTAAATGTACCAATATTTTTGTATCTTCCGTTAATTGTTGGGATTTTTAGCATTATTATGGCGCTTATTTTTGCGAGAAAGGTAATGAAAGCAGATCCTGGCAACGAAAGAATGGTAGAAGTCGCTGGTTATATAGAATCTGGGGCTGGAACATTCATTAGACGGCAATATTTGACTTTAGGTATTTTTGTCGCTGCTCTTTCTATAGCACTATTCTTTTTACCTTCACCACTCCAGAGTAATACACGAGTGTTTGTATTTTTTAACTGGGAGCAGAGTATTTCATATATAATCGGTGCTATCGCTTCAATGTGGGCTGGATGGCTTGGAATGAAAGTTGGAGTAAAAGCTAATACAAGAACAGCACAAGCTTGTTCTGTTGGAGTTAAAGAAGGTTTTAATGTCGCGTACTTTGGAGGTGCGGTCATGGGGTTTGCCGTTGTAGGCGCAGCTTTAATAGGCGTTTCTATTTTATATATGGTTTTTCAATCCCCACTAGTTGTTTTGGGTTTTAGCTTTGGAGCAAGCAGCGTGGCTTTGTTTGCTAAATGTGGGGGTGGAATCTTTACAAAAACCGCTGATGTAGGCGCAGATTTAGTAGGTAAAGCTGAATATAAACTTCCTGAAGATGACCCAAGGAATCCTGCCTCTATAGCGGATAATGTTGGCGACAACGTTGGCGATATCGCTGGAATGGGATGTGATTTGTTCGATTCCTATGTTGCATCTATTGTTGCTGCAATGATACTATCCACTGCTTTAGTGCTCGGCCCAACAATGCCCCTTTTTGTTATTTTACCAATTGTATTATGCGGTGTAGGATTAATTGCTTCGTTAATTGGAATATATGTTATAAAATGGCGGGGATCGGAAGAACCTGGTAAAGCTCTAAATACAGGCACATATTTAGCGACTATTTTTTATGCTATTTTAGCAGCGTTAATTATATTTACAATGACAATTGGGCAGGACGGTGCTACTGCTGGAAGATTATGGCGAAATTACTTAGCAACTGTTCTTGGTCTTGCAAGCGGGATTATTATAGGTTTTACAAGCGATTATTATACGAGAGCTGATAGAAAACCTACGAGAAATATCGCGCATGCGGCTCAAGAAGGAGATGCCGTTGTTGTCCTTTCCGGACTAGCCTATGGGCTTATAAGCGTTGTCCCGTCAGCCATTGGAATTATAATTGCTATGGCTATTGCTTATATGCTTGATGGATTTCTTGGTGTGGCAATGGCAGCGGTTGGAATGTTAGCTATTGTAGGAACTATTGTTGCAAATGATGCGTATGGACCTATATGTGATAATGCGCGTGGAATTGCAGAACAAGGAGAATTAGGAGATGATGTCATACGAGTTGCTGATCGAATGGATTCAGCTGGAAATACAGCTAAGGCTATCACGAAAGGATTCGCAATCGGAGCTGCTAACTTGACGGTTCTCGCGCTAATGTTTTCCTTCACTGCAGAGGCAGGAATTAAAGTGATTGATTTACTTTCAGTGAGCGTTCTAATAGGGGCATTCATAGGTGTTTTAGTGCCAGCTTTTTTCTCTGCTTTATTGATTCTTGCAGTGCAAAGAAATGCCGCTAAGATGGTTGATGAAATAAGAAGACAATTCGAAGAAAATCCAAAAATTCTTACTGGTGAAGAACCTGCCGATTTCAATAAATGTATTGACATTGCTACTAAAGGAGCCTTAAAAGAACTTATAATACCAAGTATAATTTCAATTTTAATACCTGTAGGTGTCGGAATTCTTTTTGGTGTTGCTGCATTAGCCGCGTTTTTAGCAGGGTCGATTCTATCTGGCTTCGTGTTCGCAATATTTATGAGCAATAGCGGGGGCAGCTTCGATAATGCGAAGAAATACATAGAAGACGGCAATCTAGGTGGTAAAGGTACTGATACACATAAGGCCTCAATAACAGGCGACACTGTTGGAGACCCATTAAAAGACACTGCCGGTCCAAGCATAAACACATTACTCGTAGTAATGTCCTTGACGGCATCGGTCTTCATGGCATTTCTCCTTCTATTCAATGGTGGAGCGGGGCTTTTAGCGGCCTTTCTTTAAATAAAAAGATAAACTGAGAGTTAATCATTAAAATATTTATTTTTTTCTTTCTTTTCTGGAATTTACTTTTAAGCAATAAATATAATATAATTTCAAATTCTTGAGTTTATAAGTTATTAATAAATCAAAATTTTTTTTCTCTGTAACTATTAAAGATGGCATTTTCTATAAATATGATAAAAAAGTTAGGGAACACAATTTTTTTATTTATTTCTTGGAACTCTTTTTCATGCAAAGAATAAATATAAATTTGAGATTCCAAATAATGATTATATGGTAAACTTAATTTTTATTGGCATGGTATATGAAACAATTGTAATCGTTATCACATCTTTTCTTTTAATCCTAATATTAAAGAAATATTTTGTTAAACGACACAAACTCACATTTATATTATTCATGATATTTCTTAACTGGTTATGTGCCATGATCTTTTCCTGGCTTTCGAAAGTTCTCGTTCTATATTCTGGAATTG
This sequence comes from Promethearchaeota archaeon, assembly GCA_030605085.1. The sequence continues at coordinate 22,274 of JAUWBH010000083.1, forward strand.
ATTACATTGCGTATAATACGATGCCAGATCAAGAAACACTGCAATCGTACATACTTATAAGAATTGTGGATTTTAGATTTAGTTTTATTTTTGTAACGATTGGCATATTATTATCTTATATATTAAAAGTAGAAGTATTTGAGGAAGGTTACAAACAGGCTCAACGGATATTTGTTTTTGCTTTTGGGATATTTACTGCCATTTATTCGTTTTTTATCTATCAGCGAGATAATATTTTATTAGATGTTATCGCATTTCTTTTAGTTTCTTTACTGATGCTTATGGTATATATTCCATTTATGACGCGATCTCTAATAAATTATCGATCTATAAGTAATCCTACATTTAAAAAAGCGTTTTTGTCATTAGCACTAATGTCTTTATTTTTAACTTTAGTTTTTGTAAACTTCCTAATTGATCGGATTTTAATATTATTTGGAGATCCTGGTTTTACGGTTTTTTATTTTATGGCGTGGTCGTGTGGAGTAGTGGGGATAGTATGTGCCTATTTAGGCTATATTAAACCAAAAAGCAAAGAAAAAAAGATACAGTGAAAACCCTTGAGATAGAAAGAATACCAAGAATCTGAGCTAATAAAAATGCCCATATTTAAGTACAATAGTATTGAAATTAATTTTTTAACAGAAGGCATAGGAGAGCCTATTGTATTTATCTCGGGTATTGGTCAAAAAATGAGCGGTTGGAATTTTCAAATTCCATTTTTTAAACAAAAGATGAGAGTTATTACCTTAGATAATCGTGGCGTTGGAAAAAGTTCAAGACCAAATTATCCTTATCGTATGGAAATGTTTGTAGATGATGTTAAGAATCTCTTAGATTATTTAGATATTAAAGAAAAGATCCATCTATGCGGTCATAGTCTAGGAGGGATGATCGCTCAACATTTTGCTTTGGACTTTCCTGAGATGGTTAGCACCTTAATATTGTGTGCTACGGCTGCTTATATAAATCCAAGTTTTTTATTTGACCAAATTAAACCTGGTGAACAGAAATATACAGAGGAAAGATATTACAAAGCTTTTTTAAAAATGATTCCAGCTTTATATTCTAGAAATTTTAGAAAAAGATTAAAAGAAGATAAGAACTTGTTTGAACTCCTTAAAAACGAATGGATGGAAAATCCTACTCGAGCGCAAGATTTTTTAAATCAAGGAGCAGCAGTCTTAGAGCACGATACTCGAGATTTACTTCGTAAAATAAAGCAACCTTCTTTAATTATAGCTAGTACAAAAGATAGATTACAATCGGTAAGAAATTCAAGAGTTGTCCACAATGAATTGCCAAATTCAGAGTTAGTAGTGCTTGATGGTCTTGGACACCTATTTAATGTTGAAATTACAAAAAAATTTAATAATATATTATGGAATTTTATAAAACAACAGATATTGAAAACTTGGACAACATAGCCCATCCCAGATCTGCCACTGGGCTCTTCTTTATTTTTTTTCCCGAAGAGGGAATCTCTTTCCACAATTGAGGGAAATCCTCAAAATATAACGCCATCACTCCAATGTATTCTTTTTAATTCGTATATATTCTATTTTTTCGTTTATCGCCTATCTATATTTCTTGTTTGTTTTTACAACCACACAAAATCTAATAAAAATTTTATCTCAGTATTTATAAAGCTCACAATTTTAAGGATAATTTCGTTGTATTTAAAAAAAAAAATGTGCGACAAGAAAGTCTTATGTCCGAATACAGGACTTGAAAATAGAAATACATAAAGGTGGTTTTCAAAAACTGGTATCGAGATGACTGATAATGGTATCCAGACATGCATCGTTAGTAATGACTTTGTGTGAAGCTCTGGAAACAATGTACCGTCAGCGCTTAGCTATGAAGCGGGCTGTGGGCTAGCCAAAGAACCTATGGGAAACGACAACTACATCGATTATCGAATATGGAAGATGTTATGGCGGTGGTGTTTACGACGCCATACAGATAAGGGGAAACAATGGATACGATACCGATATTTCATGAATATTGGCAAGAGAACATGGATTTTCGGAGAACGAAAAGAGATTGTATTGCTTTTTAGTAGATCTTTCCGAGCGGGCGTGAAATATACTCCTGTAAAGGGATATAATAGCCCGTATGACGCAAATTTGCATGAATATTGGAGTAAGCAACATGGAAAATCCTGGCGTAAAACAACGCCGATGTGATCTTACAGGTTCTTGAGGCGCGAGCCCCGTGCAGGGAAACTTG